>NZ_VULP01000036.1:0-29236 GCF_009697165.1 Anaerobutyricum soehngenii
GTGAAGCCCCCCTCAAGATGAGATATCCAGACTCGAAAGAGTGAGAGACCCCTTAGAGACGATGAGGTAGATAGGGCAGAGATGGAAGCACAGTGATGTGTGGAGTTGACTGTTACTAATCGGTCGAAAGCTTGACCTTAGAAAGTTATTGGAATAGAAAAAAGATAGTTTGTGTGTAGTTTTGAAGGTACATACCTTTTGGCCCGGTGGCTCAGCTGGTTAGAGCGCCGCCCTGTCACGGCGGAGGTCGTGGGTTCGAATCCCATCCGGGTCGCTTATCTATAAAGATATAATTTAGTAATATGGGATCTTAGCTCAGCTGGGAGAGCATCTGCCTTACAAGCAGAGGGTCATAGGTTCGAGTCCTATAGGTCCCATTTTGCCGATGTGGCTCAATTGGCAGAGCAGCTGATTTGTAATCAGCAGGTTAACGGTTCGAGTCCGTTCATCGGCTTTGTTATGATTATCAAAGCATTTTCATAATTGAATATGGGTGGATTCCCGAGTGGCCAAAGGGGACAGACTGTAAATCTGCTGCAAATTGCTTCGGTGGTTCGAATCCACCTCCGCCCATTTAAAAATTAATAATTATCTATTATCGCGGGGTAGAGCAGTCTGGTAGCTCGTCGGGCTCATAACCCGGAGGTCGTTGGTTCAAATCCTTCCCCCGCAACTCATGCCCAGATAGCTCAGTTGGTAGAGCAGAGGACTGAAAATCCTCGTGTCACTGGTTCGATTCCGGTTCTGGGCATATGGGATATTAGCTCAGTTGGTAGAGCACTTGACTTTTAATCAAGTTGTCCGGGGTTCGAATCCCCGATGTCTCATGAAAGCTCAGTAAATATTTTATTTACTGAGCTATTTTTTTTGTCTTAAGAATTAAAATATAAGGATATAGAAAAGAGATATTAAGAAGTAAAGAGAGATATGAATACACCAATATATAATAAATTAAAAGAGCTAGACTCAGAAAAAAGAATACCTTTTCATATGCCAGGCCACAAAAGAACAGATTTTGGGGCTTTTTTTGGTATAGAAAAAATGGATATTACAGAAATTACAGATTATGATAATCTTCATGAACCAGAAGGTATCATCAGAGAATCTATGGATTTAGTAAAAGATATATTTAAAAGTACAGAATCCTGGTATCTTGTTGGAGGTAGTACTCTTGGGATTCTTGTATCTATTTCTTCGGTATGTAAGCCGGGAGATAAGATTTTAATAGGCAGAAACTGCCATAAAGCGGTTTATAACTGTATTCGACTTTTACAGTTAGAGGCCGTTTATTGTTATGCAGACATTTCACAAAAATATGATGTATGTGTTGACATGAAACCTGAGATGGTAGAAAAGAAATTAAAGGAGAATCCGGAAATAAAAGCGGTTGTACTTACTTCACCTACTTATGAAGGGGTTGTAAGCGATATTAAAGGAATTAAAAAGACTATTCAACCATATGGGATTCCATTAATTGTAGATGAAGCACATGGTGCACATTTTGTTTTTGATAAATATTTTCCTGACAGCGCAACAAAACAGGGGGCTGATCTGGTGATTCAAAGTACGCATAAAACATTGCCTTCGTTTACACAGACAGCAGTATTGCATCTTTGTTCGGATTTGATAAAAAAAGAGCAGGTGGAGGAAATGATAGATATTTATGAAACGTCTAGTCCTTCGTATCTTTTAATGGCATCTGCAGAGTATGGAATTATGTATATGAAAGAGGAGAAAGAACAACTTGCTCAATATGTGGATAACCTTAAAATTTTCCGAAAGAAATGTGAACAACTTCAAAAAATAGAATTACTTGATCAAAAAAAGTTAGGATGCTTTGCCTACGATAATGGAAAGTTGGTATTTTCCGTAAAAAATTGTGGGATTAATGGAAAAGAATTATTTCATCTATTATATGATAAATATCATATTGAATTGGAGATGGAGAATCTTACTTATGGAATCGCCATGACATCTGTATGTGATACAAAAGAAAATTTTGAGAAGTTGTGGGCTGCGATTTCTGAAATAGACAAAATGTATGACTGTAGAGAAAAACAAAATGAACTGGAAAAGAAAACCCAGCCAGAAAGTTTGATAGGAGAAAATTTTGTAACAAAAAATTTGGAGTTCGTATATCCGCCGAAAATGATGGAATCATGGCAATGTCGGGGACGTCAGGTAGAGAATATAAAGTTATCTGATGCAGTAGGAAGAATTTCCGGGAAATATGTGATGATTTATCCGCCAGGAGTGCCAATATTAGTTCCGGGAGAAAAAATACTGAAAGAAACAGTGGAAAATATCAGTCAATATTTATATAATGGATATAATGTACTTGGATTATCTAAAGAGGATCAGGTGCAGGTACTTCTGAAGGGAGATTTTATTAGATGAAGGGATTATTTATTGTGATGGAGGGTCCGGATGGTTCCGGAAAGACTACACAAATAAATTTGTTAGAGCAATATTTAAAAGAAGCAGGATATGAATGTCTGATTACAAGAGAGCCGGGAGGAACAGTAATAGGAGAAGAGGTAAGGGAGTTAATTCTTAATCCGGAATATAAGGAGATGTCTCCGGTTACAGAGATGCTTCTTTATGCGGCATCCAGGGCACAGCTTGTACATGAGGTAATCGGACCGGCTTTAGAAGCAGGAAGAATTGTTATAAGTGATCGTTTTGTAGATTCATCGATTGTTTATCAGGGAATTGCAAGAAATCTTGGGATTTCTACGGTAGCAGCTGTAAATGCACCAGGAATCGGTATTTATCGTCCAGATGGGATTTTCTTTATTGATTTATCAGAGGCAGAAGGAATTCGCCGCAAGAAGAATCAGAAGAAGCTTGACCGTATGGAGCAGGAGAGTATAGATTTTCATCATCTGGTTTCAGAAGGATATCGTAAAGTACTTGCAGAACGACCGGAAGTTATTAAAATTGATGGTGGAAAAGACATTGATGTTATCCAGAAAAAGATTCGCAATCATGTGGATGAATTATTAAAGAAAAAGAATCGTTAAACAACAGAAACCGATAGAGTCGTTATTAGATAAGTGATTACCAGGAAAGATTTTTGAGGAAAGATCATGGCTGATATAAATGATATTTTAGGAAATGAAAGAGTGAAAGAACATTTTATTGCTGCTGTGCATCATAAAAAGATTTCCCATGCCTATATTATTGAAGGGGATAAGGGAAGTGGAAAGAAGATGCTTGCGTCCGCCTTTTCTAAAATATTGCAATGTGAAACAAGGCAGAAAACAGAGGAAGAAAGAGCTTGTAATCAATGCGAATCATGTATACAGATGGAAAATAAAGACCATCCAGATGTGATATGGGTTTCTCACGAAAAAGCGGGAGTGATCAGTGTCGGAGAAATAAGAGAACAAGTCGTAAATACTGTAGATATTATGCCGTATAAAGGTCCGTATAAAATTTATATAATAGATGAAGCAGAGAAGATGAATGTGGCAGCGCAGAATGCGATTTTAAAGACGATCGAGGAACCACCGGAATATGCGATTATTTTTTTATTGACAACAAATCGTGGAGCTTTTTTAGATACCATACTTTCAAGATGTATTCTTCTTGAAACGAAGCCGGTATCGGGAAAAATGATTGAAAGATATTTAGGAGAGCGATACAAAATTCCAGAAGAGGAAGCAGAATTTGCAGCAGGATTTTCTCTTGGAAATATAGGAAAGGCCGAATCTATCATATTGTCTGAAGAATTTCGGGAATTAAAAGATTTGACGTTAGATATTTTACGATATATTCATGAGATTGAAAGTTACGAAATTGCGGATAAAGTAAAAGAATATAAAAAATACAAAGCTCGAATTGATGATTTTTTTGATATCTTTCTTATGTGGTTTCGAGACATTTTATTATTAAAAGCGGATACGTCACCAAATAAAGATATAGCCAGAAGGAAGATTATTTTTAAAAATGAGTATATATCTTTGAAAAAACAGGCAGACAAATTAAAGATGGATTCGATTGACTATATTATTAATAGAATAAATCGTGCACGAATCCGGATAAAATCAAACGTAAATTTTGATGCAACGTTGGAATTGCTTATTGTGGAAGCAAGGAGAGAATTTTAATTCAAAAAGGCTTTTGCATTCTTGTATCAAAGAGGTCAAATAGAAGTTTAAAATAGAGAAGTATAAAATAAAGAAGTATAAGATAGAAAAATATAAGATACAGAATAGGAGGTTATAATGGCCAAAGTAATAGGAGTTCGTTTTAGAGACAATGGTAAGATATATTATTTTTCTTCTGAACAGTTTGAGGTGGAAGTAGGACAGAATGTTATCGTAGAAACTGCACGTGGTGTGGAGTATGGAAGAGTGGTACTTGGAAATCGTGAAATTCATGATGAGAAGATTATTTCCACGCTAAAACCAGTTATTCGAATTGCGACAGAAGATGATGATAAAGTACAGGCAAATAATAAGATCAAGAGCAAAGAAGCATATGGTATTTGTCTTGAAAAGATTAAAAAACATGAGTTGGAAATGAAGCTTATCGACTGTGAGTATACATTTGATAATAATAAAGTATTATTTTATTTCACTGCAGATGGAAGAATTGATTTTCGTGAGCTTGTTAAAGATCTGGCATCTGTCTTTAAGACAAGAATCGAGTTAAGACAGATTGGTGTAAGGGATGAGACAAAGATTAAAGGTGGAATCGGAATTTGTGGAAGAAGTCTTTGCTGTAATACATTTTTATCTGAGTTTGTTCCGGTATCGATCAAGATGGCAAAAGAGCAGAATCTTTCTCTGAATCCAACAAAGATTTCCGGAGTTTGTGGAAGACTTATGTGCTGCCTGAAAAATGAGCAGGATACGTATGAGTATCTTAACAGCAAGCTTCCGAATGTAGGAGATGAAGTGAAAACGTCAACGGGTGTCAAGGGAATTGTTCAGGAAGTCAGTGTATTGCGACAGAGAGTGAAACTTTTGGTAACAGATGAAAAAGGAGAAAAGGAACTTATAGATTATAAAGTAGATGATCTTGTTTTCCGTCCTCGCAAGCGCAGAGAAAAAGTAAAAATGGATGATGAACTTAAAAAGTTAGAAGCGATGGAGAAGAAGGAAAGAAAGTCAAAATTATAAGGAAAATAAAATAGGATATTTATATGAAATTAGTACAAATAAAAGAAAAGGAGCGCATCGATGACCTTCAAATAAAAGAGTATCATATTATCCAGAAGACCGATGGCTTTTGTTTTGGCATTGATGCAGTACTTCTTTCTGATTATGCCAAAGTAAAAAAGAATAGTCGAGGAATCGATCTTTGTAGTGGTACGGGGATTGTTCCAATACTCATGGATGCAAAGTATCCGATTGCTCATGTAGAAGGTTTAGAATATCAGGAAGACTATGCGGAGATGGCAGAGCGTTCTGTTCATATGAATGGACAGAGTGAAAGGGTATACATCGCCCATGGAGATGTCCGTCAGGTAAAAGAAAAGTATAAAAGAGAAAGCTTTGACTGGGTAACCTGTAATCCTCCTTATATGATAGGTGCGCATGGACTTAAAAATCCCGATTACGGAAAGGCAATCGCACGACATGAGATTACCTGTTCTCTTGAAGATGTAGTACAGGCTGCGAAGTGGCTATTAAAGCCGGGAGGACATTTTTACATGGTACACAGGCCATTTCGACTGGCAGAAATCATTTATACATTAAAGCAATATAAATTAGAACCTAAAAGAATGAGACTTGTACATCCTTACATTGATAAAGAGCCGAATATGGTTCTTATTGATTGTGCAAAAGGCAGAAATCCGAGAATTACGGTGGATTCACCATTGATTGTATATAATAAAGATGGTTCTTATACCGATGAGATCTATCAGATATATGGAGAGATGAAGAATTAAAATGGCAGGAACATTATATTTATGTGCTACACCGATTGGTAATCTTGAAGATATGACCTTTCGGGCGGTACGAATTTTAAAAGAAGTGGATCTGATAGCGGCAGAAGATACAAGAAACAGTATAAAGCTTTTAAATCATTTTGAGATAAAGACAAAGATGACCAGCTATCATGAATATAACAAAGTTGATAAAGCAGTTTATCTTGTAAATAAGTTAAAAGAGGGATTAAATATTGCGGTAATTACGGATGCAGGAACACCGGGAATTTCAGATCCGGGAGAAGAATTAGTAAGACAGTGCTATGAAGCAGGAATTACAGTGACTTCTCTTCCCGGTGCTTGTGCCTGTATTACAGCGCTTACCATGTCAGGTCAGCCAACAAGAAGATTTGCATTTGAAGCATTTTTACCGTATGACAAGAAGGAAAGAGCACAGATTTTAGAGAATCTTCGTAATGAGACAAGAACGATTATTATTTACGAAGCGCCGCATCATTTAAAGAAGACTTTGAAAGAGTGCAGGGAATATCTTGGTAACCGAAATATGACGGTATGTAAAGAACTGACGAAGCGATATGAGCAGAAGCGCAAGTCAACTCTCGATGAAATGATTGCTTATTATGAGGAGAACGAGCCAAGAGGGGAGTATGTTTTAATCTTTGAGGGAAAGAGTTTACAGGAACTGAAAGAGGAAAAACAACAGGAATGGAATCAGCTTACTGTGCAGGAACATATGGATCATTATCTTGAAAAAGGAATGGATAAAAAGAGTGCGATGAAACAGGTAGCAAAAGACCGCGGAGTAAGTAAAAGGGATATTTATCAGGAATTGTTGAGATTAAATTAAAGTCAAAGTAAAGAAATTAAAATAAGTGAACAAAAATTTAGAAGAATTCGGGAGATGCTATATTTCCCGTTTTTTTCTGTATAAAAATCTTCACAATAGAAAAAAATGTGGTAGAATTTATTTGTTTACAGACTTACTGTAGAAATAAGGAAAAGAGGACGAACATAATGGAAGAATACTTGCGTACCTATTGTGAAATTGATTTAAAAGCAATCAGGAAGAATTATATAAATATCAAAAAAAAGACTGGAGATAAGGCAATGACAATGGCCGTTATAAAAGCAGATGGTTATGGTCATGGTGCTGTAGAAGTTGCACATTATCTTAGTGATATCGCAGATTATTTTGGTGTTGCTACGATTGATGAGGGAGTAGAACTGAGAAAGGCTGGATTAAAGCAGCCGATTTTACTTCTTGGTTATAATTCTCCTTCTCTTTATTATAAGAATTTAGAGTATGGTGTAGACCAGACGATTTATTGTTATGATACGGCGAAAGCGATGTCCGAAGCGGCTGTGAAGGCTGGAAAGACGGCTAGAATTCACATTGCATTAGATACAGGAATGACAAGAATCGGTTTATCTCCAGATGAGAAAGGGCTTGCTATTGTGGAGCAGATTGCGAATCTGCCTAATATAAAAATCGAAGGATTATTTACGCATTTATCCTGTGCGGATATGACAGATAAGGCATATACAGAAAGTCAGATGAAGAGATATGATTATTTTGTAGAACTGCTTGATAAAGCAGGAATCAAGATTCCGGTAAAACATATCTGTAATAGTGCCGCTATCATGGAATATGATGACCATCGTTATGATATGGCAAGAGCAGGAATTATTCTTTACGGAATGTACCCTTCTGATGAGGTGGATTTTTCTAATTTAGAGTTAACACCGGCAATGAGCTGGTATTCACATGTAGTGAATATTATGGAGCCGGAGATGGAACGTGGCGTAAGTTATGGAGCAACCTATGTGGTTGATCATCCATGCCGCCTGGCTACGGTATCGGTTGGATATGCAGATGGATATGCAAGAAGTCTTTCGAATAAAGGCTGGGTATTAATTCATGGAAAGAAGGCTCCGATCGTAGGAAGAGTATGTATGGATCAGATGATGGTAGATATTACAGATATTTCGGATGTAAAGCTTGAAGATATCGTAACCCTGATTGGAAAAGACGGTGATAATTTTATTAGTGTAGAGGATATGGCAAATCTTGCAGGAAGCTTCAATTATGAATTTGTATGTGATGTAGGAAAGAGGGTTCCGAGAGTATACAAAAAATAAGTTTGATGTGATTATGTGATAAGAAAGAGAGAAGTGTATGAAGTTTAATAAGAAAGTTATAATCTGCATGATTATGATTTTGAGCATGCTGCTTGGCGGGTGTGGAACCTCTTTAGGAAGTTCAGTAAAGAAGGTAAAGCTAGATCCAGATAATCCGACAAAGGTTACAATATGGCATTATTATAATGGAGATCAGCTTGAAGCATTTAATAAGCTGATAGACGAATTTAATGGCAGTGTTGGAAAAAAAGAAGGAATCTATGTAGAAGGAGCTAACTTTGGTACAGTAAATGAATTGAAAGATAGTATTGTCGCAGCAGTAAAGCATCGGACCGGAGCTAAGGCGATTCCAAGTATTTTTGCAGGATATGCAGATACGGCATATGAGGTAGATAAGCTTGGTTATGTGGTAGATTTAAAAGAGTATCTGACAGAGAAAGAACAGGAGAAATATATCAAAAGCTATATAGAAGAAGGAGAATTTTCCGGAGATGGAAGCCTAAAAATTCTTCCTACAGCAAAGTCAACAGAAGTTTTTATGTTAAATAAGACAGATTGGAATAAGTTTGCAGGAGCTACAGGAGCTGATATTAATGATTTAAAGACAATAGAGGGCGTGACAAAAACGGCTCAGGCTTACTATGAATGGACAGACAGCCAGACAAAGAAGAAGAATGATGGAAAAGCATTTTTTGGAAGAGATGCGGTAGCAAATTATTTTCTTATTGGTGCAAAACAGCTTGGCACAGAGATTTTTTCGGTAAAAGACGGCAAAGTTACGCTTAACTTTGATAAAGAGATTATTCGAAAAATCTGAGATAATTATTATGTGCCATTTGTAAAAGGATACTTTGCGTCTTCCGGTAAATTTAGAAGTGATGATATTAATACAGGGAATATTCTTTCATTTGTAGGATCTTCTGCCGGAGCGACATTTTTCCCTGATGAAGTTATTGTAGATGATACAAGGAGTTATCCGATTGATATGGAAGTACTCGAAGCACCTAAGTTTGAGGGTGGAGAGAATTATGCAGTACAGCAGGGAGCTGGTATGGCAGTAACAAAGACGGATGAAAAGCAGATGTATGTATCTGTTCAGTTTTTAAAATGGTTTACAGAAGATGAGAAAAATATTCAGTTCTCTTTGGCCTCTGGTTATCTGCCGGTAACGAAAACGGCAAATGACGTCAAAAAGATTGAGAAGACAACAAATCTGACAGGAAATAATGAATTGTCAATTGTTAAGGTGGCAATTGATACAGTAAATCATAATACATTGTATACTACAAAAGCTTTTGAGAGTGGAACAGATGCGAGAAATATTCTGGAATATGCTATGTCTGATAAAGCAAGTGCAGACAGAAAGACGGTAGTCAAACGTCTGAAAAAAGGAGAGTATTTTGATGAGGCAGTAAAAGATTTTGTAAGTGACAGCAATTTTGATACATGGTATGAGGCAACGAAGGCTGAACTTGAAAAGCTTGTAAAATAAAATGTAATTTGGAAAAGGAGAAAATGGTGGAGAAGATAAAGAGTGTTCCAATCAGGCAGAAATTATTAATACCGATGCTTTTTTTAGTGATCATAGAAAATCTTTTGTTGGTTGGAGCTATTTTCGGAAGCAGACTCCTTTCCTATGTGGAAAATAAAGAAAAAGCAATTTTTTATGAGAAAGTAAGCAATCGAAAGAATTATCTGGAAAATGAAATGCTGACTAGATGGTCTAATGTAAGCAGTACTGTAGAGGAGATAAATCATACTGCACAAAAGCTGATAGATACCAACGTAATTTCATTGAAAACGCTAGATGACAGTTCGGAAGACTGCCTTCCCCTATTGGAGAAAAGTTCTTCAAAACTGATTAATTTAATGAGAACGAATCAGGTAACAGGTGCTTTTGTTGTTTTAAATACAGATAATCTGGAAACAAAAAAAGAAAAAGGTATTTTTGAAAATAAACCAGGAATTTATCTGAGAGATTTTGATCCTTCTTCCACTCCATCTCAAAAAAATGAGGATTTACTGTTTAAATATGCACCGAAAGCATTGACGCAGAGTATGAATATTTCTCATGGTAAGACATGGAGACCATTATTTGAATTTCAAAAGATAGGTGATTATGGGGCATATTTATATGAGCCATTTCAAGCAGCTTTAAAAGAAGCAAATCCAGAGGAAATAAGCTTAAAAGACTTTGGATACTGGAGTATGCCATATAAACTTTATGATGACAGTCTGGAAGTGATTTCTTATTCAGTGCCTTTGATTTTGAATGACGGAACAATCTATGGAGTATTAGGAGTTGAAATTTCTCTTGATTATCTGCAAAAACAGCTTCCAAATACTGAATTACTAGATAATGAACAAGGTTCTTATCTTTTGGGGCTTGAGAGTGGTAAAGCAGGAGATTTCCAGAATATTTTAATTAATGGAATGATTTATTCACAGGCAGCAGGCAATCAGAAAACAACACAAATTGTACAAAAAGGTGAAGATTACGTTATTAAAAATCAGGATAAGATAATGTATGCTGATGCTGAATATATTGATCTGTACGGAGAAAATACAGAATTTACAAATCAGAAATGGGCAGTGATAGGAATTGTTCCAATGAATAAACTGCTTGTATTTTCCGGTAGAATTATAAATACTTTAATAGGTGCTGTAATGATTTCTTTACTGATAGGTATCATCGGAGCGTTTATTATCAGTTCAACGATTTCAAAACCGGTTACCCGCCTGATACGACATGTGAAAAGTATAAGACTTTCAGAGGAAATGCAGTTTATTCAGACCGGAATAGAAGAAGTAGATCATCTTTCCCAATCTCTTAAAAATCTAAATGAAGAAGTTGGGGATACGGCAAGAAGATTTTCGCGGATTATTAACATGGCGAGTATCGAACTTGCAGGATTTGAGATTAATCGTAAAGAAGGAACTGTTTATTTTACGGGAAAGTTTGCTGAGATGTTTCGCCTTGAAAAAGAAAGTTTTTATGATAGTTTCTCTGATATAACTTCAATAGAAATGTTTGAAATGCTTATGAAAAAGTTGAAAGAGTATGAAGTGGAGGAAAAGGCACAAAAAGAGAATGAAGTAATCTATCTGATTCCAGATGTAAAGCCCCATTATCTTCGCCTTACACTGAATGATACCGGAGATTATTGTAGTGGATTGATTGAAAATATAACAGATATGGTGATAGAAAAAGAACAGATTGAATATGAGAGAGACCATGATCTGCTTACCGGTCTATTAAATCGCAGAGCGTTTCACCGCATTTTGAAAGAGCTGTTCCTGCAGGGAGAAACCACATTAAAGATTGCTGCTCTTGTTATGATTGATTTAGATGGATTAAAATATGTGAATGATACATATGGTCATACATATGGAGATCAGTATATTAAGAGTGCAGCAGAAGTATTTGTGGAATCTGTACCGGAAAATACGCTAATATCCCGTCCGGGTGGTGACGAGTTTTATATTTTATTTTATGGGTATTCGAGCAGAAGAGAGATACAGAGTTATTTAGATCAGCTCGAAAAAGATATCAAAGATCAGTCGATACTTTTACCAAATGGAGAACCATTTGTGTTGCATTTGTCAGCAGGAGTAGCATGGTATCCAGATGATACAACAGATAGAAAAGAATTTATGCAGTATGCGGATTTTGCAATGTATCAGATTAAACGTACAGTGAAAGATCAGTTTGGTGACTTTGATAAAGAAGCATATCGTACAAGTCAGGAACAATATAATAAAGAAAAAGACTGAGTGAGTTTTATGCTGAATATATTGTGGGTACTTATGATTGCAGGAGGAATTTTATTTGCGTCATTTCATGGTACGATGGGAAAATTAACCGAAGTTTTTATTTCATCTTCAACAGAAGCAGTGAATTTATGTATTTTTATGCTGGGAGTGATTGGTGTCTGGAACGGAATGATGGAAATTGCAGTAAAAAGCGGGCTTATGAAGAGAGTTTCAAAGGCAATGTATCCGTTTATTCACTGGCTTTTTCCAGATATTCCTCCTCAGCATAAAGCAAATGAATATATTGCAGCAAACATGGCGGCGAATATCCTTGGTCTTGGCTGGGCTGCAACTCCAGCCGGACTTAAGGCGATGAAGGAATTAAAGAAGCTGGAAAATACATATGAAGCATCGGATATGATGTGTGCATTTCTTGTGTTAAATATTTCATCGCTGCAGCTTATTCCCATCAATATGATTGCCTATCGCAGCCAGTATGGTTCTGTAAATCCGACAGCGGTAGTTCTGCCGGCAATCTTAGCAACTATGATTTCAACTTTAGCAGGAATTCTATTTATCAAGGGAATGGAGTTTATAAGATACAATGGGCGAAATAAGAAGAAACGGAGACGATTACAGTGAAGTTTCTTCTTTATTTTTCGAATTTTATCGTGCCGTTTACAATGTTTTATATTATTGTATACGGATTTTTTAATCATACCGATGTCTATGAAAGTTTTTTAAAAGGAGTAAAAGAAGGATTTCATATAGTAATCGAAATTGCGCCAACGATGATAGCACTTCTCGTTTCGATAGGAATATTTCGAGCTTCAGGAGCTTTAGACAGCTTTTCTGATCTCATTACTCCCTTAGGAAAAGTCCTTCATATTCCAGCAGAAATCATCCCTGTTTTTATCGTAAGAATTTTTTCTTCATCGGCAGCGGTAAGCTTTGTACTTGATATTTTTAAAGAGTACGGACCGGATTCTAAAATGGGAATGATCGTTTCTATTATGATGAGTTGTACGGAAACAGTTATTTATACGATTACGATATATTATATGAGTATCAATATAAAAAAAACAAGATGGACTTTACCGGGAGCAATGTTTGCAACAATAGCAGGAGCAATTGCAAGTGTGATAATCACAGGGTATATAACTCCATAATAAAACAGACGAAACGCAAAAAGTATAATTATTGCGACCATCTTTACAGTTACAATAATTATACTTTTTGCGTTTCGTTTGTTTCTAATGAATTAAACTAAAATTACAGAAGATAATCAGGTAAGTCAACTCCAAATCCATGATGAACAAAACCGATATGTTCCAGTGTAATGTGTTCAATAGAAATCTTATTTAACGTCATATGCTGCATACTGCTTCCCTCCCAACTTAAATTCTGTTATTTTATTATAACAAAAGAAAATCTATTTGAATAGAGGATAATAGATGAACTTCGGCTAATTTTTGGGCACAAATAGAAATTTTTTTGACATTAGCTTTTAAAAAAGAAATACAATGAAAAAGGATAAAAGACATGAAATAAAGACATTTTTAATAATGAGCTTTTTTGAAATGTGAAATTGTCCAAGAAAAAAGGTATGAAATGAAAAAAAATTATGAATATTGTGAATTGAAAAAACAGAAAAATATTATATAATAAGAAACGTTGAAAAACGAGTTGAGTCCTTGCGACGAGACCTTAAATATAAATCTTAATTTTCCCCTTTAACTGCTTTGCAGATTCTATATGGTGCGTATCGAGTCATAATGATGACGTCGATGCGTTTTTTTTATTTTAAAAGGAAATCTGTTATAATAAATATATTTATGAAGGGAGTAACGTAGATGGAGTATTTAGATATTAGAGATAAGAATGGTAATCCTACGGGAGTGATTAAAGAACGTTCTCTCGTTCATGCAGATGGAGACCTGCATGGGACTTCACATGTATGGATCGTGAAAAAAAATGAGAAGGGCAGTTACGACTTATTATTACAGAAGAGAAGTGAGAATAAAGATGCCTTTCCAGGATGTTATGACATTTCTTCCGCAGGACATTTGCCGGCAGGACAGGATTATCTTACCTCAGCATTAAGAGAGCTTGAAGAAGAACTTGGAATAAAAGCAGAGCCGGAACAGCTTCATTTTATGGGCTTACATGAAGGAAAGTGTGAGGAAATTTTTTATGGCAAACCGTTTAAAAATCATGAGATCAGCCATGTCTATTTATATTCTGAACCAATAAATATAAAAGAATTAAAATTACAGGAAGAAGAAGTACAGGAAGTGTGCTGGATGGATTTTGAAACCTGCTGTGAAAAAGTAAAATCAGGGGATAAGAAATATTGCCTCTTTCCAGAAGAACTTAAAATGATAAAAGAATATTTAAAAATTTGATTTCTGAGGGGAAACAGACGAACAGCAAAAATTTATATAAAATAGAATGTGAAGATAGTCGCGGCATAGAAAATGCCTGGCCGGCATTTTTATTTGCTCCGACATCACATTCTATTTTATATAAATTTTTGCTGTTCTGTTTGTTGGCTCCAGATGGAATCTTCAGAAGAGAAAAATTTCTTGTTGTAGGATTTCATGTAGAAGTGAAGTTATCATGCGTCTAATATAACTAAATTTTAAGTATATACAACAATTAGAATGTCAGTCCTTTAGAATTTAATTCCATGGAAATCCATATCCTTCTGGAAAATTCCCATTCCTCCAACCTTAGATTAGCCAGAAAAAAGAAAAAATGATATATCCCAGATGCGTCTTCGGAGCGTGTTTAAGATGCGGACGAGCATTTTAAACACAGCGACTACAGAGCAGATGGGATATATCATTTTTTCTTTTTTCGTCTACACCAAATCAATACTTTACTTTTTGCCAGATTTCTTCTCGTGAGAGTGAGAAGTTCTCAGCAATGATTCTGGCGATTTCCATGAAGTGATCATTCATCTGATCAATGTTTGGATACTTGTGGAAAAGATACATTAACTTTTTGATCCACTCGATGCCTTTATAATCAAATGGGTCTTTGGATAAGATATCACTTACCTGATAAGGAAGAATCTGCATCCAGATACTCATACGGGCCAGAAGGTGCATAGTAAAGTAAATCTGGCGAGTGGATCCATATTCAGCCGTATTGGTGTAATGTTCGCCGTAATACTGAATATTATTGATGGTTTCTTTATGTAAAATATCTATCTTACTATTATTAATATCATACTTGACGCGGATACCATAACGGTGTTTCAGCCATGCGGCATATCCTCTTCGTTCGGCATGGTATTCAGACCAGTGCTGGAATAATACAGTTTCGGGATCATCAAATAACTGTCGGTAAGAAGTTAGATGATTCAGGCGGGCATAGTCTCTGTAATCACAGATATGGGTTAATTCATGGAAGACAAGGCGGTAGACCTCACAAAGTGGAGAACGTCTTAAATAAGGCTCTTTAAATATAAGAGTAAATGGTTCATCCATATGCTTTGGATACTTCATACAGGCAGCAACATGCTTCCAGTTTTTGCGTGCGGCTGCCTCATCAAGACTTCGAGAGTCTTCTTTATTAAAACCATATTTTTTCTGACAGGTATACATATCATCTGTCAATACAATCTGGACATTTAAATTCTTTATTTTAAAAAACTGAATATAAGAGTTCATAATTCTGTTGATTGTCTTCATCATAATGCTGCCCCCATAAGCCCAAATAGAGCCTGTTTCCCTTTTTATTACTGATTAGTATAACACAAAATATATATAGGGTCAAAATGTATACAAATTTTAGAGGAAAGAGCTTGATTTTCTCCTTTTTTTCCCTTGTTTCGTAAAGTGAAATGAACTATACTAGAAAATTGCAGGATATAATAGAGGTTTTGTATATATTAAGAAATTTTAAAGAGGAGGAAGGAAAATGGACAAGAAGAAAAAAGCTGGTCTGGCGGTGTTGATCATCATTGCTTTGTATGTTGCTGCATCAATCTTTTTTCAGTATCATTATTTTATAGGAACAAAGGTGAATGGATATTCCTGTGCATTCCGTAGTGTTTCTAAAGCGAAGGAACTAATTAAGAAAGATGTTAAGTCATATAAGATTACGATTAAGGAAAGAGATAAAAAGAAGGAAAGTATTTCATCCTCTCAGGTGAAGCTTGCATTTAAAGATGACGGAAAGCTGGAAAATATTAAGGCAGGACAGAAGGGATATGCGTGGATCACAGCATTATTCCAGTCTCAGAATTATAAAGATGCGATTACTTTAACGGTAGATAATGATGCGTATAATGATACATATAAAAATTTAAATGCATTTAATAAAGATATGGTAATTGCGCCGGTAGATGCATATTCTACATATGATGCAGCATCGAACAGCTACAGTATTGTACCTGAAGTTTACGGAAATACAGTAAAAAGAAAGCAGTTTAAGCCAATATTAAAAGAAGCAATCTTAAATATGGAGCGTAGTATCGATATAGAGAAAAAAGATTGTTATAAGAATCCTGTGTATAAAAAAGACACAGCAGAAGTTGTAGCAGCGAATAAAACATTGAATCAATATGTTCAGGAAACGATTACATATGATTTTGATGACCGTACAGAAGAGGTGAATGCAAAGAAACTTAGTAAATGGTTATATGAAACGGATAAGCATGAAGTTAAGGTTCATAGCGAGATGGTTGCAAAGTATATTAAAAATCTTGCAAAGAAGTATGATACGGTTGGAGTAAAAAGACATTTTAAATCGATATGCGGTAATGACGTAGAAGTCAGCGGCGGTACCTATGGCTGGAAGATTGATCAGGAAGCAGAAACTGCCAATCTGATCAAAGTTATTAAACAGGGAAAGTCTGTTAAGAGAAAGCCGGAATATGCTCATCGCGCAAAAAGTCGTAAGAAGTTTGATATTGGGAATACTTATGTAGAAGTAAGTTTAGGTGAACAGCATATGTGGTTTTATAAGAACGGGAAAACGTTAGTTTCTACAGATGTTGTAACCGGAGATATCAGTAAAGGACATGGAACACCAACCGGTGTTTACTACATCCTTTATAAAACAACAGATTATACGTTAACCGGTCAGGGATATGCCTCTCACGTAGACTACTGGCTTCCATTCATTCAAATTGGTGTAGGAATTCATGATTCTTCATGGCGTGGAAGTTACGGTGGAGGAATTTTCACTTATGATGGTTCCCATGGCTGTGTAAATACACCAAGAAGTGCCGTTCAGAAAATCTATAATAACATCGAATCTACCTATCCGGTAGTTGTGCATTGGTAAATAATTTCTGATTGTGTAAATTTATAAAAATTAAAAAGTATTCTATAGTAGCAGCTAAATTCACATGTCTAAACTTTTTATGTTACTATAGAATACTTTTTTATTTTTTGTAGAGCAGCTAGAATTATAAATCGGTTAGAAGGTTTGTGGCCGTTCGTATTTCTTTACGTAGACGATTACTATGGCGGATTGCCTGAATAATATCCTGTTTGGATAAGGTTGTCCGTTCATTAAGGGCTGCATAAGAGAATGCCATTTCTAAAAGTGTCAGTGGGAGTTCAGGGCGTTTCGTGGACTGATCTTCCGGTTGATTTTCTGGAGAGGATATAGCAATCAGGGTGCGTAGTATCTTTTCTGTTGTGTCGGAAGAAAAGGCATTGTATACTTTCGTTTCATATTCAATGGCAGGAATACTTCCGTAAAGAATGGAAAGTGTCAGTTTCTCATCAGGTTCATCTATTGTGATCGGATAAAAACGGCGGGAGAGTGCTTTATCCGGAAGAAGGAACTGACGGTATTCTTCTTTTGTTGTAGCTCCGATTATTTTAATATCACCGCGGTCAATATAAGGTTTTAACATGTTGGAAATATCGTTGTTGGAGCTTTCGGTAGAACCGGCACCGACAATCGTATGAATCTCATCTATAAATAAAAGGACATCCGGATGGGATGCAAGTTCTCCGGCAAGTTTTTTGATACGGTCTTCCATTTCACCTACATATTTTGTTCCGCTTAAAAGAGAGGTTGTTGTTAATTTAAAAATCTTTTTATTTTTGAGAAGGTCCGGCACATTTCCTTTTTGAAGACGGTAGGCTAAACCTTCCACAACGGATGTTTTACCGACACCAGCGTCTCCAATCAGAAGAGGGGACTTCTTTGGTGAAATCAAAATTAATTCCAGATCAGCAATCTCCTGTTCACGTCCAATTGCCGGATTGGTGTGATAGATTCTAGTGGTCATATTATAGGCGTAGGTATTTAAAAATTCGCTGTCAACATAAGCGCTGTCGATATCTATTGAAGAAGATATACCAGCAGTGGCAGTGTCTGTAGAATCTTTTACAACATTTTTATGGGTAGTAAACCATATAGTTCTTGCAGCAAGATAGGAAGAAAAAGAAGAAAGCTCTTCTGGAGATACTGCCTCTAAAAATTGCTGTTCCCGGGCAAAAAATGCAGCAAGCAGGGAAAGAGTATCCTTGTGTGTATTTGGAGAGTTTGTTTCTAATTTTATTTCTAATAAAGAAGCAACAGAATCGAGCCAGTATTCTTTTTCATCACCAAAGAGAGCAAGGGTATTTATTAGTATTTCAGCCAGAAGCTCTTCTGTAATAAAGGAATACTTTTTATAATTCGGCGCATGTTCAATAATTTTTTTTATAATAAGCTGTTTTTTTTCAGAGGACTTTATTAGCACAGAATAAAATGCTTTTTGTACTTTTTCAAAAAGTTGCGTATTCATGAAACAGGATTCAAGTGTTAATAAAGTCATGGAATATGCAGAATAATAAGGCGTTTTTAATGCTTCAAGAAGAGAGGATGTATAAGTAATCCAGGTATCCTTATTGAAGTTTTTGTGTAATTCCAGTTGTTCTTTTAATTGTATACAGTCTGCAAAATATTGATCAAAAGAACTCTTTTCTTCTGGAAAGGAAACATTGAATCTTTCCCGGACTAAATTGCGAATATATTCAAGGTAGAGTTCATCATTGTGAAAAGCGGAAATGCGAGCAGGTGAAAGAAACATACATTGTATACAAATAGTTTCTGGTGCTAAGGGCTGACCTCCTTCTTCTATAATAGAGTAAGCTTTTGTTAATGTATTAGTTATAGAATCCACAATAAATCCCTCCTGATTTTCATGTACTTTTAGAATCTTTTTGTGATTGAACTTCCCATAAAAAGAAGTGTAATAAAATTCCAGAGTACATATTCATATCTTTTTCATAATTATAAGGCATACATGGAAAAAAGTAAAAAAAATATTCTTTTCCTTGCTTTAAAGCTAAAAAGTGTTGAATAAATGAAAAATTTATGGTAGGATAAGGAAGATTTAATAATAAGCAATTATTTTTACAAAAATAAAAGTGTATAAAGGAGTACAGACGATTATGGATATGGATATGAAATTTTTCAGGAAACTGCCGGTACCAAAGGATTTAAAGGAGCAGTTTCCTGCTGATGAAAGAATTGTAAAGATTAAGCAGGAGAGAGATCCTGAGATTCGAAGAATTTTTGAGGGTAAGTCTGATAAGTTATTATTAATTATAGGACCATGTTCTGCTGATAGAGAGGATGCAGTTCTTGATTATGTAACAAGATTGTCAAAGGTGCAGGAGAAAGTAAAAGACAAGATTATGATCATCCCAAGAATATATACGAATAAGCCTCGTACAACCGGTGGGGGATATAAGGGGCTTGTTCATCAGCCAGATCCGGAGAAGAAGCCGGATATGCTGCAGGGAATTATTGCTGTTCGTGAATTACATCAGAAAGCAATTCTTGAAAGTGGACTTACCTGTGCGGATGAAATGCTGTATCCGGAAAACCATCGTTATGTTTCTGATCTGTTATCTTACGTTGCAATCGGAGCACGCTCTGTAGAGGATCAGCAGCATCGTCTGACGGCAAGCGGTGTAGGAATTCCTGTAGGAATGAAGAATCCGACAGGTGGAGATTTATCTGTTATGATGAATTCTATCACAGCAGCGCAGGGGCAGCATGTATTCCTGTATCGTGGATGGGAAGTACAGTCTCTTGGTAATCCTTATGCACATGCTTTATTAAGAGGATATGTAGATAAGCATGGTAAAACATACTCGAACTATCATTATGAAGATTTAAATGAACTTTTTGAATTATATCAGGAACATGAATTGAAAAATCCAGGTGTGATCATTGATACAAACCATGCGAATTCCGGTAAGCATTACCTTGAACAGATTCGTATTGCAAAGGAAGTACTGCATAGCTGCCGACTTTCTAAAGATATCAAAGGACTTGTAAAAGGTCTGATGATCGAAAGTTACATTGAAGATGGTAATCAGCCGATTGGTGGAGGATGTTATGGTAAGTCGATTACAGATCCTTGCCTTGGCTGGGAAAAGTCAGAAAGATTAATTTACGAAATTGCAGATTTACTATAATGTTGTAAATGGATTTCGGTGTTAATTACATAATTATTTATAAATGCTACAATTTAATAGACAGTATTTTAAAAATATCCGGTTTTTTTAAACCGGATATTGAATTTTATGGGGAGATTATGTAAAATGAGACCAAGAGTTGTTCTGTGATGTTGATTATGTTACAATAATTTTAAATAAGTCATTTTTGAGTCATAATCTTGTAATATAATTTTAACAACTAAGAATGAAAGGAAGATGTCGAATGCTTACAGGCAGATTACTGATTTTAAGCAAGAAAGAAGCAGAATGTAAAGAGATGACAGCTTATTTCGAAGATAGCGGGTATAATGTAATCTGGTGCACAGAATATGATGAAGCAGGAGAGATTCTTTCCAGGGGAAAGAACAAACCGGATCTGCTGATTTTTGATGTAGATATACCAAAACGGCGAGAATATGAGACTGTTGAGAAGATAAGAATGTATTCTGACATGGCTATTTTAATGTTGTCACAGGATGATAAGCTGGACAGTCAGTTATATGCCTATTCTAAGAAGATAGATGATTATATGGTAAAGCCGGCACCGTTACCGTTGATAGAGGCGCATGTAGAGGCAATCATACGAAGGACAGTGGAGAAGCGGAATGCAGTAGAAGCTGTAGGTGCCTTATCTATTGATTATGAAGGAAGAAAGATTTATCTTGCGGACAGACCGTTAAAGGTAACAGCGAAGGAGTTTGATTTACTGGAGTATTTTATAAAGCATAAAGGTATGATTTTATCCAGAGATAAGATTCTTGATTCTGTATGGGGATTTGATTATATTGGCGGGTACCGAAGCGTAGACACGCTGGTAAAGAAACTACGAGCAAAGTTAACAAAGGAATATCCTTATATTAAGACGGTTTATGGGGTTGGATACTGTTTTGATATTTAAGGATGATAAACTCACAATTGTAAAAGAGAGGAAGGCGAGAATAATGAAAGTGAAGCGAATTGTTAGTATATTCGCGGTATTATTGTTATGTACATGTCTGATCACACCAATCAGCACAGATGCGGCTGCAAGAGTTCGTGTAAGAACAGTGAAAGGGGTTACCAGTTCTTATAACGGACGAATGAGTTATTGTTATGTGAATGGACAGAAGAGGAAATTAACAAAGTATCCGATTTTTAAGAAGGCCGGAGCATATATGGGACCGGTAGGAGCGATTTTAAAGAACAGTAAGTTAAAGGTGAAGGCAACAGCTAAGGGTGATAAATTAACTTTAACTTATGGTCCAAACACAGTTATTGTACGAGAAGACAGCAGAACAGCAGTAACGAATGGACAGAAAAGTACAATGGGAGCGCCAGTAGTTCATGGGACATACACAGCTACAGGTAAGAGAAGATGGATTGTTCCGCTTAATAGTGTGTGTACAAGACTTGGTATTAACTACAAACTGTCAAATGGAAAGATTTATATTTCAGGAACGACACAAAGTAGTTCAAATAATACGACAGGCGGCACTACAACAACGAAACCGAGTACAACAAGTAGCAAAGAAAAGATTAAGATTGTTATCGATGCTGGACATGGTGGTTCTGACTCAGGAGCTTCCGGGAATGGAATGGCAGAGAAGAATCTGACACTGGCAATCGTTCTTGCAGCAAAAAGATCTTTTGATAATGACAGCAGATTCCAGGTTTCTTATACGAGAACAGCAGATACATATCCAAGTTTATCTCAGAGAGCGAACCTTGCTAACAATAGAGATGCAGATATGTTCCTCTGTGTTCATATCAATTCTGCAAGTGCCTCGGCACGTGGAACAGAAACATTATGGAGTAAGGGAAGAAATTCTGCAACAAAGAAGAATGGCTTAACATCTAAAGAACTGGCTACAGCGATGCAGAAGGCGGCAGTTGCAGCGACAGGATTTAAAAATAGAGGTTTAGTAGATCGTCCAAATCTTTACGTATTAAGACATACCAAGATGCCGGCATGTCTGATTGAATATGGATTTATCAGTAATAAAACGGAAGCGGCAAGAATGAAGGCAAATAAAAGTGTGTATGGAAAAGCATTATATAATGCTGTTGTTAATTTGATGAAAAAAGAAGGCAGATATTAATAGAAGATTATTCATAGAGCATATTGATATTTGCAGAGAAAAATCATATAATGGGTATTGGCAAATCTCACAGCAAGATAATATTTTGTGTTGCTGTGAGATTTTTATGCGACTAAAACACAAGATGTTGTATAAAGTATCATTGCATCATACAAAATTATGTGTTACAATGGCAATGCGTAATTTTTAAAAATTTATAATTGGAGTGTTGGTATGAAGATCATTAAAAGAAGTGGAATGGAAGTTGAATTTGATCGAAGTAAGATCATTGCAGCGGTTAAGCGTGCAAATAACAGCGTCGTAGAAGCAGAAAAAGTAAGTGACGAACAGGTAGAGAAGATTGCAGAGAATGTAGAAACTATCTGTGACGGAATGAATCGTGCCCTTAATGTAGAGGAGATTCAGGATTTAGTCGAGAATCAGATCATGAACCAGAAGGCATTCCGTCTGGCAAGTAATTATATTACTTACCGTTATAAAAGAGCGTTGGTTAGAAAGTCTAACTCTACAGATAAACAGATATTAAGTCTGTTAGAGTGCAATAACGAAGAAGTGATTCAGGAGAATTCCAATAAGAATCCAACAGTGAACAGCGTACAGAGAGATTACATGGCAGGTGAAGTAAGTAAGGATATCACAAGACGTTTCCTTCTTCCACCAGAAATCGTTGAGGCACATGAGAGTGGAGTGATTCATTTCCATGATTCTGATTATTTTGCACAGCACATGCATAACTGTTGTCTGGTGAATCTGGAAGATATGCTTCAAAACGGAACAGTGATCAGTGACGTTATGATCGAGAAGCCAAAGAGTTTTTCTACTGCATGTAATATTGCAACACAGGCAGTTGCCCAGATTGCAAGTTCTCAGTATGGCGGACAGAGTATTACGCTTTCCCATCTAGTTCCTTTTGTACAGATCAGTCGTGAAAAATATCGTCGAGATGTTCGCGCTGAATTTGAAGCAGAAGGTCTGGAAATGAATGAGCAGAAGATAAATGAAATCGCAGAAATGCGTGTAAGAAAAGAAGTAAAACAGGGTGTTCAGGTTATTCAGTATCAGGTAATCACTTTAATGACAACAAACGGACAGGCTCCATTTGTTACGGTATTTATGTATCTGGATGAGGTAGAAGAAGGTCCGGCAAGAGATGACCTTGCTATGATCATCGAAGAGATGCTCAACCAGCGTATTCTTGGTGTTAAGAATGAAAAAGGTGTATATATCACACCGGCATTCCCTAAGTTAATTTACGTTCTTGAGGAAGATAACATTCATGAAGGAAGTAAATACTGGTATCTTACAAAGTTGGCTGCCCAGTGTACAGCAAAACGTATGGTTCCGGATTACATTTCAGAGAAAATTATGAAGAAGTTAAAAGATGGAAACTGTTACCCATGTATGGGCTGCCGTTCTTTCTTAACTGTATATCATGATGAGAATGATAAACCGAAGTTTTACGGAAGATTTAATCAGGGCGTAGTAACCATCAACTTAGTAGATGTAGCTTGTTCTTCCGGTAAGGATATGGAGAAGTTCTGGGAGATATTTGATGAGCGCCTTGAATTATGTCATGAGGCACTTATGTATCGCCATAACCGTTTAAAAGGAACACCATCTGACGTAGCTCCGATTCTCTGGCAGAATGGTGCATTAGCACGACTTAAAAAAGGTGAGACAATTGACAAACTCCTGTATAATGGATATTCTACCATTTCTCTTGGCTACGCAGGACTTTGCGAATGCACAAGATATATGACAGGAAAGAGTCATACAGATCCGGAAGCAAAGCCATTTGCACTTGAAGTAATGAAGCATATGAACGAAGCCTGTGCGAAGTGGAGAGAAGAAAGTCATATTGATTTCAGTCTTTACGGAACGCCACTTGAATCTACAACGTATAAGTTTTCCAGATGCCTTCAGGAACGTTTTGGTATTATTCCGGGAGTAACCGATAAGAATTATATTACAAACAGTTATCATATTCACGTAACAGAGGAAATCGATGCATTTGATAAATTAAGCTTTGAAGCACAGTTCCAGGAACTTTCTCCAGGAGGAGCGATCAGTTATGTAGAAGTTCCAAATATGCAGAATAACATTGATGCGGTATTAGCGGTTATGAAACATATTTATGACAACATTATGTATGCAGAGCTTAATACAAAGAGTGATTACTGCCAGTGCTGCGGCTATGAGGGAGAAATACAGATCATAAGCGATGAACATGGCAAGCTGATCTGGGAGTGTCCAAACTGCGGTAACCAGGATCAGGCAAAGATGAATGTAGCAAGAAGAACCTGTGGATATATCGGAACACAGTTCTGGAATCAGGGAAGAACACAGGAAATTAAAGAAAGAGTAATGCATTTGTAGACAAAACCGGAAGAGCGCCCATATCAAAGAGGGCGCTTTTTCCATTTCTTTATTTTTGACAGAGAGAAGATGAGAAGAGATGTTGATTATCTATCCATTTTCGCCCTAAAATATATAAAATAACGGATTGTAAATAGAGTGTGGATATTGTAAAATATAACTATTAACTAAACACATTTTAGAACAGACACTCTGTTTAATTTTTTGGAAGAGGTGATATATTATGTATTATGGTGAGATCAAGAAGTGTGATATTGCGAACGGACCCGGTGTCAGAGTGTCCCTTTTTGTAAGCGGATGTACGCATCATTGTAAAGGATGTTTTAACGAGGAAACATGGAGTTTTGAATTTGGACAGCCTTTTACAGCAGAAACAGAAGAGCAGATTTTAAAATTATTAGAGCCTTCGTATATATCAGGTCTTACAGTATTAGGCGGTGAGCCTATGGAATATATGAATCAGGAAGCCCTCCTTCCATTTCTTGAAAAAGTAAAAGAACGTTTTCCGGAAAAGACAATCTGGTGCTTTACAGGATATGTTTTTGAAAAGGATATTTTAAATAGAATGATTCCAAAGTGGAAGTATACAAAAAAGATGTTAGAACAGATTGACTACCTTGTGGACGGACCATTTGTAGAAGCGAAGAAGGATATTACACTCAGATTTCGTGGTTCTTCTAATCAGCGAATAATAGATGTAAAAAAGAGTCTTGAAACAGGCAAAGTTGTTCTATGGGAAGAACAGTAGAGCACATTAAGATAGTAGAAGAGGATTTAAGAAGGTTCCGTCGCAGTAACGGTCTAACGACCGTAACTGCCGACGGAACCTTCCTTTTTGGCTGTATCAAATTTACAAATTAAATTTATCCATGTTTATGTCTAGGAACTTTTTTTGGTACAGGGTCTTTTGTTGTGAGAAACTGCACAGCTATTCCTAAACTGCAGAGCGCAAGTGTTAACGTTGCACTTGAGTTTGTGGAAGAAAACTTTGTAATTCCCATATATTCTGCAACACCAGGAAGAAGTCCGGCAGCGGAAGAACCGCATACGATTGCGGAAGTAAGGATAATAACCGGACGCATATATTTTACAGCAAGTACGCCAACAATAAGCCCGGCAACTATGTTGATAAAGAACTGGATATCTCCTTCAAATGAAAATAATGTACCTGCAGCACTAAATGCAAAGGTAAAACACAGGATGAAAATTCCTATCCGGTAAATCCACAGGGCAAGAGCTGCAATGACCGCACCGCCAAGAATAATGCAGAGAACGGATGCAAAACCTTCGACATGAAGAAGCTGGGATGCAGCGATCTGGCCGATAAAGAGTCCAATGATGAAACCGGTAATACTCATAAAAACTTTGGACAGTTTATAACCAAAGAAACATCCAAGAAGAGCAAAGACAAGAGCAATTACAGAGCCAACGATCTTATAAGTGGTATCGGCTTCGGTTATGAGTCCGAGAAAACCATTATTAATAAAACTGTTCAGGCTGTCGCTGCTTCCGGAATTCAATGGAAGAGTGCCCATTAGGGAGCTGTAGTCAATATTTAACAGGGACAACATAAAAATACCTTCTTTCGTATTGGATTAAAAAAATTAGATTGTTTTTCATTTTTTATTAATGATGTTATTTTAAATTCTGTTTCTACTGATTTTTAGCTTAACATAATAAAGTATATTCTGCAATTTATTTCAGATAGAGTATTTTATAGATTTTTACGTGAAAAGATGATATGATAATACGAGTTGATTTGTAACTGTTTAAAGTTACATTTTAAAGTTACATTGTATAGATTGGGAAAGAGAGGAATTAGAGATGTCAAAGATTAGAACAAGATTTGCACCAAGTCCTACAGGAAGAATGCATGTCGGAAATCTTCGTACTGCTTTATATACGTATTTGATCGCAAAGCATGAAGGTGGAGATTTCGTTTTAAGAATAGAAGATACAGACCAGGGACGTTATTGTGAGGAAGCACTGGGTATTATTTACCGTACTTTAGAGGCAACAGGTTTAAAGCATGACGAAGGTCCGGATAAAGATGGCGGATTTGGCCCTTATGTTCAGAGTGAACGAGTGGCATCCGGTCTTTATATGGATTATGCAAAGAAACTTATCGAAAAAGGCGAGGCATATTACTGTTTCTGTGATCAGGAAAGATTAGATTCTTTAAAACAGAACGTAGGTGGAAAGGAAATCAGCGTATACGATAAACACTGCCTGTATCTTTCTAAAGAAGAAGTAGAAGCCAATCTGGCAGCAGGCAAGCCATTTGTCATTCGTGCGAATATGCCGAATGAGGGCGAGACTACATTCCATGATGAGATTTACGGAGATATCACACAGCCGAATGAAGAGCTTGACGATATGATCCTTATCAAATCTGACGGATATCCAACATATAACTTTGCCAATGTAGTAGATGATCATCTGATGCAGATCACACATGTTGTAAGAGGGAATGAATACCTTTCTTCTGCACCAAAATACACACATCTTTACAAGGCATTTGGATGGGAAGAACCAAAGTATATCCATTGTCCGTTAATTACAAATGAAGAACATCAGAAGCTTTCTAAGCGTTCAGGACATTCTTCTTATGAAGATTTAATCGAGCAGGGATTTGTTCCGGAAGCAGTTGTAAACTTTGTAGCCCTTCTTGGGTGGAGTTCACCGGATAACAGAGAAATCTTCTCTTTAGAAGAGTTAGTAGAAGCGTTTGACTATAAACACATCAGTAAGTCCCCAGCCGTATTTGACATGGTTAAGCTTAAATGGATGAACGGAGAATATTTAAAAGCAATGGACTTTGATACTTTCTACAAAATGGCAGAACCTTACATCAAAGAAGTCATCAAGAAAGATATAGATTTAAAGAAGATTGCAGCACTTGTTAAAACAAGAATCGAAGTATTCCCTGAAATCGGAGAGATGATCGACTTCTTTGAAGAAGTTCCGGAATACGATGTAGATATGTACACGAACAAGAAAAATAAAACAAATGCAGAGAAGTCTTTACCAGTATTACAGGAATTACTTCCAGTAATCGAAGCACAGGAAGACTTTACAAATGATGCATTATATCAGATGCTTCGTGGATTTGCAGATGAAAATGGTTACAAGCCAGGCTTCGTTATGTGGCCAGTTCGTACTGCTGTTTCTGGAAAGCGTATGACTCCAGGTGGAGCAACCGAAATTATGGAAATCATCGGAAAAGAAGAAACAGTAAGCAGAATGAAAGCAGCAATTGAGAAATTATCTAAATAATAATTTGTCGAAGACAAGACGAACGCTCCCAAAGGAAGACAATATCCTATATTTGTGACTCTATCACTTGCGGGTTGAATGCTCGCTTACATGCTCGCATTCAATCCTCGTTCTAAGGCTACAAATATAGGATATTGTCTTCCTTTGGGAGCTGTTTTTTGTTGAAGATAAAATTATTATTTTAATACTTTATTCCTATTTGCCGCTGTATTGCGGTAGTTTTTGATTTTCTTTTTCTTTTTGGAGCCGACATATTTTTTCAAAGTTTTGTTAAATGTAGACTTTGAAATAGATTTATATGAGTATCCAGAAATTTTATTATAAATAGATTTTCGAATACCAAGTCCCTGTGATTTGCTAAGGCAGGCTCCTGAAGAACGGTAATAAGTCTCCGTAGATTGTCCCATATGTGCATAAGAGCCAATTAGCATACGTTTCTTTGGATAATAGGAAGAATAAACACCGGAGGCACTATTTTTATATAAACATACGAGTTTGCCCTTTTTATATGTATATACGGCAGTATCTATATAATTGTTGTAGAATAAATCTGGCGTAGAATCATTATTGTAATAAATAAGAGCAAACTGGTCATAGTAGCTTGTTCTTTTCTCCATAAAGTTTCGGTAAGCAGTTAGTGCTTTTGTTCGTTTCGATGCGGCATTTACATTGGTTGAAGGGACAAACAATGTAAGGAGCATGCACAAAGTCAATGTAGCAACAAGAATGAGCTGGTTAGATTTTTTCATTGTCTTCATAGTGTGGTAGTTCCTTTCTTTGTGTGGACTTTCCGACGAGCGAAAAGTCAGTTTTTATAGATATAGTATTTATTTTTATTATACAGTATTGATATGGAAAAGAACAGAAGATATTGTAAGATATGTATTTTATTTGATGGATATAGTTTATTGCGTTGTTTTCAAAAGTATTTTTAAACGCATTTGAATGAATATAAGCAGAAATGTGTTTTGAAAAATTGAAAGAGAAAAGTAAGAAACTTTGAATTTTACAAGATGAGGGAGTCCCTTTTTTATTTCTTTATGATATAATGAATATTGTCATAATTACTAATAGAAATGTAAAAAAAGGGGGGAAAATTAGAAATATAACCAAGAAGATTCGGTGCTAGAATATAAATAGTACAAGTCAAAATGAGAATTCCTAATCTAATATTTCATGGTACAATGTAGGTACCGCACTGAAGGAGGATCTCATTATGGCAAAGCACTATGACAAACAGTTTAAAC
>NZ_VULP01000037.1:0-29019 GCF_009697165.1 Anaerobutyricum soehngenii
GTCGAAAGCTTGACCAAGCGTAGAAAGCCGTAATGATGTCAGTAAACTGGCTGAATGAAGCTTGCTTTATGAATACAGTTTATGACAGCATGGAGATTTGCGGAGCAAATCCATCGAGATGAAGCGTGAGCGGAATCGAGATGACCGGCTTTAGTCAATAAGATTTGCAATTAGAAAAGATGATTTGTGTGTGGTTTTGAAGGTATATGATATATAAAAAAAGAGACAGCAAGTGAAATTCACTCTGCTGTCTCTTTTTTTATGTAGTATAACTTTGGAGAATGCTTAAAAAGCATATCCTAAGTAATAAAACAAGAAAAAGAGGTGGGGGAAAGATATATGGGAAATTTAGAACATAATCTGACAGAAGGCTCTGTTATAAAAAATCTTATTTTATTCAGTCTGCCATTTGTGGGTTCTTTTGTATTACAGTCTCTATATAGTACAGTAGATTTGTTTATTGTGAGTCATTATGCAGGAACATATAGTATTTCAGGTCTTAATATTGTGGCACAGATTACAGACCTGGTTCTTGGAATTGCAATAGGGTTGTTGTCAGCTGCAACGGTAATGATTGCTCAATATGTTGGGGCTGGAAAAGAGAAAGAAATACATAAAACTATTGAGACTACATTTACTCTAGTAATAATTCTGGCAGTTATAATGACAATAGGAATGCAAATATTTATGAATCCAATCTTACATATTTTACAAACTCCATTAGAAAGTTATCAAGAGGCTTCTAATTATTACAGAGTTGTTATAAGTGGAATTTTATTTACTTTTATGTATAATGCTATTGCTAATATTTTGAGAGGAATGGGAGATTCCAAAAATCCGTTGTATTTTGTTATTATCTCTACAGGAATTAATATTATTCTTGATATTATATTTGTCGGGAAAATGCATATGGGTGCTGGGGGTGCAGCACTGGCAACGGTAATTGCTCAAATGTGTAGCGTGTTAGTATCTATAATTTATTTGCGTAAAATAGACTTTCCGTTTGATTTTAAACTTTCAAGTTTTCATATTGATCAAGAAAAAATTAAAATTATGTTTCAAATAGGAATTCCTTCTGCTTTTCAGAATTTTATGTTGAATTTTTCATTGGTTGTTTTGATTGCAGTAGCAAATCTTCTGGGAGTATATGCATCTGCTGCAGTTGGAATTGCAGCGAAGATAAATGTAATTTTTATTTTGCCAGTAATAGCATTGCATGCAGCTCTGTCAGCAATCGTTGGACAAAATGTGGGAGCAGGAAAGTTAAAACGGGTCGAAAAAACAGCGATAGTAGAGTTGATTATTTCTTCTTTATATAGTTTGTTTATCTGTATTATCATGTGGTGTTTTTCTAAGGAATTATTAAGTATCTTTACAAATGATGCACAGACATTACTTGTTGGAGCAAATTATTTTAAGGGACATTGCTGGGATTATGTCATCGTAATGCCATTAGCATACTGCCTTTCTGGTATATTTATTGGTTCAGGCCATACTTCTTATGTGGCTGTTGGAAACACAGTAGGGGCATTAGCTTCAAGAATACCTCTTGCTTATTTCCTTTCTAATATATTAGGATGGGGGACATTGGGAATAGGGATAGCTTATCCAATTAGTACGGCAGTAACAAATATCGTATATATCTATTGTCTGATAAAAGGAAAATGGAAAACTGCAGTAACAACAAAGGAAGATATGAATTTGTCAGAATGATGAAATGATAACCTAATTTTCATTTTCAAAGTCATTCACAGTATATTGCAATCTGTTGCTTTTTTTCGTTGATATTTTACCCTTTTTTGTGCGAATTATCAAGAAAGTGCCAACTAATCCCATGAAGTGTCCAATTTTTTCATAGAATGTTCAAAATGGGTATGATATAATGTTCACATAGGAGTACATTTACGCCCATTTTGGTGTAATGTCATTATCATGAGTGTAATGATGAATATAAATTAAAGGAGCTGAAGTTATGGATATCAAAGAATTATTACCAAAGGACACAGAAGGAAGATTACGTATTATTCAGGAAACTGTGCCAGGAAGACAGATTACACTGGCTCATGTTATTACAAGTCCTAAGCCAATCGTATATCGTAAGTTAGGATTGAATCCGGATATCGATTTTGATCGTTCTGCAATCGGTATTATCACAGTTACTCCGAGTGAATCTGCTGTAATTGGAGCAGATATTGCTATTAAGAGCGGAGATGTTTATCTTGGATTCGTAGACCGTTTCAGCGGAACTTTAATTCTGACAGGACGTATTTCGGCAGTAGAATCTGCTGTTAAGGCTGTAATCCATTATTTCCAGAATGATTTAGGATATGCTACATGTCCTGTTACAAAGAAATAAGTCGATAGACAAAAAGTGGTGATAGCATACAGCAGATGCGAAGCAGGAAGACAGGGTGGTTATAATGCGTAAGATAATGTTTGTGGGTCGTAGCGAATCAGGTAAGACTACGATCATGCAGGCGATGAAGGGTAAGCCGATTACTTACCATAAGACGCAGTATGTAAACAACTTTGATGTAATTATTGATACACCGGGAGAGTATGCGGAGACGAAGCAGTTATCTGGAGCATTAGCTGTTTATGGATGTGAGGCAGATGTTATTGGACTTTTGATGAGTGCGATAGAACCGTTTTCTCTATATCCACCGAATATTGTGTCAGTAAGTAATCGTGAAGTTGTTGGTGTAGTTACGAAGTGCGATCACTGGGCAGCGAATCCGGAATTAGCAGCCGAATGGCTGCGCCTTGCAGGTTGTAAGAAGATCTTTTTTACCAGTTCCTATACAGGCGAAGGTATTGCAGAGATATTAAGTTACTTAAAGGAACCGGTAGATAAACTTCCATGGGAAGTAGCTAAGGCAGAATATGACAAGCTTGGATTTGGACCGGGTGAGAGCGAAAAGCATACACTGAGAATATAATAAAAGTTAATCTCAGTCGAAAAGACTCCCATCTCTTTCAGGTGGTGAGTGGCTGCTCGACTTGAATTTTTTAGTGACAAAAGCAGAAAACCAGAAATTAAATTTCTGGTTTTCATTTTTTTAAGCTGATCCAATTAGTTTTTTGAAGCTAAATATGCATCTAATCCTTTTTTACGGAGTTTACATGATGGACAATGACCACAGCCATCTCCAATAACCCCGTTATAGCAGGTAAGAGTTTCATTTTTTATAATATCAAAAGCACCAAGTTCGTCTGCCAGAGCCCAGGTTTCTTTTTTATCAAGCCACATAAGAGGGGTAATGATATCAAACTGATAATCCATGGCAAGGCAGAGTGTTGTATTTAATGATTTGATAAAGATATCGCGGCAGTCGGGATATCCGGAGAAATCGCTCTGAGATACACCGGTGATAATGTCTGTGATGCCTCTTTGTTTTGCAAAAACGGCAGCATAGGACAGAAAGAGAAGATTTCTTCCGTCAACGAAGCTATTTGGTGTTCCCTCTTCTGGAGCGTTTTCATCTACTTTAATATCTACGCGTGTAAGAGAGTTCGGTGCAAGTTGATTTAAAAGACTCATGTTCATGATATGGTGTTCAACCTCATGGTCACGACAGATTTTCTTTGCACATTCTAATTCTTTTACATGTTTTTGATGATAGTCAAAAGATAATGCAATTACTTTTTTGTAACGTTTTAAAGCCCAGAAAAGGCAAGTTGTGCTATCCTGTCCACCACTGAAAACGACAACAGCAGCTTCTTTATTTTTGAGTTCCTGCATAAATAATTCCTTCTTTCTATAGGTTTTAAGGTATCTATTAAGTGTTTTTTAAATAATTTTTTCATGCGCATCATGCAATGCATGACATAATTCTATTGTGCATCTTACATATGGCATACGTTTATGCATGAAGCATCATTGTAAGTTGACTCTGAATAGAAGAATCTGTTTCGAAACGTCCTCGGAAAGTTGTAGTTACAGTAGATGCAGCGTCTTTTTTGATGCCCCTTGCGCTCATGCAGCTGTGTGTTCCATGAATAATAACGGCAACATCCTCTGTTTCGGCAGCTTCGCACATGATTTCTGCAATATCAGAGCCGATGCGTTCCTGAAGCTGAAGACGTTTGGAGGCCATGTCGCAGATTCTTGCTATTTTGCTTAGACCAAGAACTTTGTCTTTTGGGATATACGCAACGGATACAGACATATCGTACATAAGAGCAATGTGGTGTTCACAATAGCTGAAGATTGGAATATCTCGAACTAAAACAATATCTTTTTTATCAGCGCCGACACATAGATCGTCTTTGAAAGATTTATTAAACATCATGGCAATTTCATGATTGGTATAATTCATTCCTTCAAAAACTTCTTCGTACATACGAGCTACGCGATCGGGTGTTTCTTTCAATCCTTCACGATCGGGGTCATCGCCAAGAGCGGCAAGAATCCCCCTGACATGTTCACGAATGGCATCTTTATCTATAGCCATAGTTTTACCTCCTTTTATACTCCGCGCTGTTCCGGCGGCCAGATAAACTTATGCATCTGGAGCTGGAGACGGGCTTCGTTCCAATGGTGTTCTATCATATATTCTACAATTTCTTTTGGGTCAATTCGTCCGAATACCGGACTTAAAAAAATAGGACAATGGTCAGCAATTTTGTATTGCGTACAGACTGTTCTTGCTTTTTCCAGATCAGCAATGCTGCTGACAACGAATTTAACGGTATCTTTAGAAAGCAGTAGAGAAAAATTATCTGTACACATCGCCTGCTCCATTCCGCTGTCTGGACATTTATAGTCCATAGTAAAGGCCGGACGATGTAAAAGATTATGAAAGTAATCTAAAGCTACACTTCCATTTGTTTCAATCTCTACAGAAAATCCGGAAGAACCGAGTGCTTCGATGAATGTGTCGATTCCTTTTGTAAGTAAAGGTTCTCCACCGGTAAGAGTTACATTTTTAATTTTATGTTCAGTGAGCCATGTGATCAGTTCCTCTGTGGATAAAAATTCACAAGGACAGTCCATTGTATTTGCCCAGGATGTATCACAGTAATTACAGGAAAGATTACAGCCACGCATTCGAATGAATGCAGCAAGTTCGCCGGCTTTTTGACCTTCTCCGTTAATACTGATAAACTTTTCAACTACAGGATAGGTAATCATAAAGATGCCTCCTGATAAGTAGAACAGTTTGTTGGAGTTTCATATACAGAAATGTTATATACAGGGAAGCCCAGTTCCTGTAATTGTTCATAAAAATAGCGGGAAAACTGCTCGGCGGTTGGACGGAAAGGAACTTCATGAAGTAAAAATCCTTCTTCCTTAAGAGCTGTTAGCGTTGTTTCTTTTAAAGAGCCTGTTTCAAAGATAAAAGAATGGTCTAAAGCATCTGTGAGTTTTTTTAGAGCATCTTTAAAATCTCCAAAATCAATTACCATATCTCTGGTTTGCCCCTCTTTATTTAATTCATCCATAGCAATACGTGCTACAACTCTCCAGCGATGTCCATGGAGATTACTGCACTTACCTTTGTAACCACTTAGAAAATGAGCGGAGTCAAAGGATTGCTCTGTTTCTAAAATATACATTAAAAAATCCTCCTCTAAACTTATACATACGATCAAAATTATTAAAAGATTCTGATGGTACATATTAAAAATAAAAAAGATGCTGCAAATATACAGCATCTTGAAATCATCTGTTTGTAAAATCTTTTGGTAAAAATAAAATGCTGTCCTGGTTTTATTTAGCGACAGGATGGTACAAATGAACTGTCGTATCTAATCGAGTCTAGCACGAAATGAGAGTTTTGTAAAGAGATTTTATTAACAAGAAATCAGGAAATTTATACGACAGGTTGCGAAGTTTTTCATGAAATGCTATTATAAATGAAAATAATATACGAGGAGAAAGGATAGTGTATGAAATTAATAAATAAGTTATCCATTGTAGTGTCTGTATATAATGAAGAGGCAGTTTTGGATAAGTTTTATGAAACGATTCTTCCTATTTTAGAGGGAATTGATAGTGATTATGAGTTGATTTTTGTTAATGACGGAAGTAGAGATGCATCCCCTGCTATCTTAGATAGATTGGCTATGGATTCGAAAAAGGTAAAGGTAATACATTTTTCGAGAAATTATGGACATGAGGCAGCAATGATTGCGGGAATTGATTATAGTTCAGGCGATGGAATTGTATGTATGGATGCAGATTTGCAGCATCCTGTAGAATGTATCCCGCAGATTTTAGATACGTTTAATCAGGGATATGAAGTAATCAGCATGGTTCGTACAGCAAATAAGAGTGCTGGATTTGTTAAGAATCTTACATCAGGCTTGTTCTATAAAATACTGAATAAGATTTCAGAGGTACATTTTGAGGAAAATGCCTCCGATTTTTTTGCCATCACAAAGAAGCCAGCGGAAGTTTTAAAAAAGCATTTTCGGGAAACTTCACGTTTTCTTCGTGCCTATGTGCAAAGTATTGGATTTAAAAAGACAACCATAGAATACGAAGCACATGATAGAGCAGCAGGAGAAAGTAAGTACAGTATCAAAGGATTGTTTAAGTTTTCAGTACAGGCAATGTTAAGTTATTCGGACCTGCCGTTGAAGATTGCTTCATTGTGTGGCACGTTTGCAGGAATTGCCTGTGTACTGTTGATTATTTACTCTATTTATATGAAGATTCGTGTTGGCGCACCAGGAGGTTATACGACAACAGTTGTAGTAATTTGTTTTATGTTTACAGTATTATTCTTCTTGTTGGGGATTATTGGAGAATATCTGGCAGTTATTTTATCAGAAATAAGAAAGAGACCAATTTACTTAGTAAGGGATGCGGTAAACTTTGAAAAAGATCAGGAAAAAGAGAATGAGGATATTTAAAAATTTAAAAGGACATTTTAGTACCATCACCCACCACAAGATGCTGGTAATGAAAACCTGTTTTAAGGTGGGGTTATATAAACAGGGACTTCTTCATGATTTGTCAAAATATACACCTATAGAGTTTATTCCAGGGGTGATTTACTATCAGGGAGACAGAAGTCCGATCAATAGGGAAAAGGAATTAAAGACCTGTTCAAGGGGCTGGCTTCATCATAAGGGAAGGAATCTTCATCATTTTGAATATTGGATCGATTATAGCATTAATCCAACAGGAGGAAAGCTTGTCGGAATGAAGATGCCGAAAAAATATGTAGCGGAAATGGTTATTGATCGTATCAGTGCGAGTAAAAATTATTTAAAAGATCAGTATAATGATGGAAGTGCATTGGCATACTATTTAAACGGAAAGCATATGATGCTTATAGATGACGAGACAGATTATCTGTCAAGATATCTTCTTACAATGCTCGATATGAAAGGAGAAGAATATCTATTGCATTATATGAGGCATACGCTGCTTCGACATAAAAATCGTGATTATCATGTGCGGGATGGAAAGTTGTATTTAGATTAAGTGAAACCCCATTAGAAGTGCAGTATCTGAGCTGGACTGAACTGGAATTGAAAGGAAGTCTGCACAGAGCACATGATTGCAGAGTAATATTTTTACAGTAAAGTGGATAATTTTATCTTGAAATTTAGAGATAATTAAGTTATAGTATGTATATACTAGCCTGGAGTGTTCGAGACCCCCTGCTATTTTGAACCTACATTTTTGAACTTGGGAAACTAAATCATTGAAGGGATGGCATGCCTCACCGTTTTGAGAGGACGTCAGATATTTAATTGAAGTTACCCACCTGGCTTTGGCTAGGACTCAAAATCGCAGGCTACGGCATTTTGGGTGTATGCTTTATAGCCGTCTCATGTGAATGAGGCGGCTTTTCTTATGTAAAATATAATGAGGATGGAAAGTATGCCAGCAAGAAAAAGGGTGAAAGATTTATACGAACTGGTTATGGATTTTCTAAAGAAATGCAGTGATGATCATGTGGGAGCATTCGGGGCGATGTCCGCCTTTTTTATACTCCTTTCCATTTTTCCGTTTATGATCTTCCTGTTGACACTGACCAGATATATTCCTTTTTCAAAAGATGACATTATAGTGATATTGACAAGGATGATTTCTTTTGAGGAAGGATCATTGATCAAAAATATTGTAAATGAAATTTATCATAAGACGGGAACGACAGTATCTGCGATTTCTATTATTGCAGCATTGTGGTCATCTTCAAGGGGTGTGTATTCGATTGTTATCGGATTGAATTCTGTATATGATATTGATGAGAACAGAAATTATTTTGTAATACGCTTATTTAGTTTAGTGTATACATTATTGTTTGCACTTATGATAAGCGTTATGCTTGTTATGTGGGTATTTGGAAATAGTTTATATCGTTATGTATGTTGGAAGTTCCCGTTTGTGATTCCGATCTTGGGATATTTTATGCATCAGAGGATTTTATTTTCCCTGGTCTTTCTGACATTATTATTTATGATAATTTATAAATGGATTCCAAACAGAACGTCTAGTTTTCGAGGGCAGTTTCCGGGAGCTTTGATTGCGACACTTGGCTGGGTGGCAGTTTCTGTAGGCTGTTCAATCTATATGGATAATTTTACGAATTTTTCGTATATTTACGGAAGTATGGCGGGAATCATGATACTGCTTTTATGGCTGTATTTTTGTATGTCCATGGTTTTTTATGGAGCGGAAGTGAATTATTTTTTAGAGAATAAAGATAATTATCATCTTCTTATTCGTACTCTTAGACCAAACTGGCGCAGGCAGCAGAGGGCACAGACAGAGAAGATGCGTCAGAAATCTAAAAGTGAGAGAGCTGACAGAAAGAATAATAAAAATAATAATAAAAATGATAAAGACGTATCGATGGGAGAAGACAACAACTCGAAATAGAAAAATAAAAAACTCTAAAACAGATAATTTTAGAAAATAGTGAATGACAGAAGGAATTAAAATGTATCATTTGGATAAAAAACAGATTCAGGAGATTACAGATTATATATTTTTAGAAGATAGACTGGAAAGGGCAGATGCGATATTTATACCAGGCTGTGCAAGACCGGAGCATACGGAAGAAGCGGCAAGAGTATATAAAGAAGGATATGCCCCCTTGTTATTGCCATCGGGTGGGTATACAAAGGTACAGGGAAGTTTCCAGGGTGTTTCAAAAGAAGGGCAGAAATACGGAACAGATTTTGCCTGTGAGGCGGACTTTTTAGAGGCAGTTTTACTTCAGAATGGAGTTCCGGCTTCCGCAATTTTAAAAGAGTGTGAGGCAACCTATACTTTGGAGAATGCGGAAAAGACAAAACTATTGCTTCAAAAGCGAGGAATTCATTTAAAAAAAGCGATATTATGTTGTAAAGCACACCATGCCAGACGTTCGTTCCTTTATTATTCTATGGTATTTCCAGAGGTGGAGATTCTCATACATCCCGTTGTTGTAGATCATATTTCCTCAGAGGACTGGTACAAAACAGAAGAAGGAAGAAAGATAGTACTTGGAGAGTTCTCCAGAGTTGGACAGCAGCTTTTGATGATGGAAGGACGAATTCAATGGGAATAAAGCACGAAATACCTCTTGACATTAATTTTTCCCTGCGTTACAATGTTATTCATTGAAAAAGCGTTGAAAGTGCGGGCATTCTGCCCACAGTAGAAGTATAATGTACCAGTAGAGAGGGAGAATCATCGGCTGTAAGTTCTTCAAGGCTCCGTTATATTTCGAATTTCCACACTGGAGCTGCATTCCGGAGACTATATATTTAGAAACTATATATTTAGATAAGGAATGTCGTCTACGCACGTTACGCGTTAATGAGAGCCTGAATACGCTTAATATATCTGGTATATTCGGGAATCAGGGTGGTATCGCGGATTTATTCGTCCCTTTTTAATTTATATTAAAAAGGGGCTTTTTTTATTTAATAGATTCAATAGACAAATCTGTTGGAATTCCCTATTGAATAACGAAAAGCAGCTGCCAGATAACCAAAGTAAATTAATTTAAATAATAAAGGAGTTTATCATGAAAGAGAAAATCGAGCAGATTCGTCAGCAGGCACTTGCGGCAATTGAAGATGCAGCGGGTATGGACAAGCTTAATGATGTTAAAGTTGCTTTCCTTGGTAAAAAGGGACAGTTATCGAGCCTGTTAAAAGGAATGAAAGATGTAGCACCGGAAGACAGACCAAAGGTAGGTCAGATGGTAAATGAAGCACGTGCTGGTATCGAAGAAAAGATGGAAGAAAAGAGAACAGCTATCCAGAAAAAGCTTCGTGAAGAAAAGATGAAGAAGGAAGTTATTGACGTAACTTTACCAGGTAAAAAAGTAGCAGTCGGACATCGCCATCCAAACCAGATCGCATTAGATGATCTTGAAAGAGTATTTATCGGTATGGGATATGAAGTGGTAGAGGGACCGGAAGTAGAGTATGATCACTACAATTTCGAATTGTTAAATATTCCGGCAAATCATCCGGCAAAGGACGAGCAGGATACTTTCTACATTACAAAAGATATCCTTCTTCGTACACAGACATCACCAGTACAGGCACGTATCATGGAAACAGGACGTATGCCAATCCGCGTTATCGCTCCTGGACGAGTATTCCGTTCTGACGAAGTAGATGCAACACATTCTCCATCTTTTCATCAGGTAGAAGGACTTGTCGTAGATAAAGGAATTACATTTGCTGATTTAAAGGGAACATTACAGCAGTGGGCAGAGGAATTCTTTGGACCAGATACAAAGGTTAAGTTCCGTCCACATCATTTCCCATTCACAGAGCCAAGTGCTGAGGTAGATGTATCCTGCTTCAAATGTGGAGGAAAAGGATGCCGTATGTGTAAGGGAAGCGGCTGGATTGAGATTCTTGGATGTGGAATGGTACACCCTAAAGTATTAAGTGACTGCGGTATTGATCCGGAAGTATACTCAGGCTTTGCATTTGGAATCGGACTTGAAAGAATCACTCTTTTAAAATACGAAATCGATGATATGCGCCTCTTATACGAAAACGATGCAAGATTTTTAAAACAGTTCTAGAGCGTGTATTCTGCTTCAAGGATGTTGAGATATTCTTGAAGTGGAAAGGATTAAAAATAACTAATATTTAAATTTATAGATATAAAAGGAGACGAAAATGAATACACCAATTTCATGGATTAAAGCATATGTTCCAGATTTGGATTGTACTGTACAGGAATATGTAGACAAGATGACACTGTCTGGTTCCCACGTAGAGAATGCAGTATACCTTGATAAGAATCTGGAGAAAATAGTTGTTGGACGAATTGAGAAAATCGAGAAACACCCAGATGCAGATAAGTTAGTTATCTGCCAGGTAAATGTAGGCGATGAGGAAGTACAGATTGTAACAGGTGCATCTAACGTATTTAAGGGAGCGATGGTTCCTGTTGTTTTAGATGGCGGACGTGTTGCAGGTGGACATGATGGAAGCCCAAATCCTGAAAATGGAATTAAGATTAAAAAAGGTAAACTTCGTGGAGTTCCTTCTTACGGTATGATGTGTTCTATCGAAGAATTAGGAAGTACACGTGATATGTACCCAGAAGCACCAGAAAATGGTATTTACATTTTTGATGAGAGCAAAGATGTAAAACCAGGTGATGATGCAGTGGCAGCATTAGGACTTCGTGATGCAGTAGTAGAATTTGAAATTACTTCTAACCGTGTAGATTGCTTCAGTATGATCGGTATGGCAAGAGAAGCAGCAGCTACATTTGAGAAGCCATTCTATGCTCCAGAAGTAAAAGAAGTTGGAAATAGTGAAAAAGCAGAAGATTATATCTCTGTAGAGGTAGAAGCTACCGATTTATGTCCAAGATACACAGCAAGAATCGTAAAGAATATCAAGTTAGCTCCATCACCAGAATGGATGCAGAGAAGACTTGCAGCTATGGGTATCCGTCCAATCAACAATATCGTAGATATTACAAACTATGTTATGGAAGAGTATGGACAGCCAATGCACGCTTATGACTTAGATAAGATCAGAGGTCATAAAATCGTTGTAAAACGTGCAAATGACGGTGATGTATACACAACACTTGATGGACAGGAGAGAAAGCTCGACAAAGATGTATTAATGATCAACGATGCAGAAGGTCCTGTTGGTATTGCTGGTATCATGGGAGGAGAAAACTCCATGGTTACAGACGATATTCAGACAATGCTTTTCGAAGCAGCTACATTTGATGGAACAAATATCCGTCTTTCTTCTAAGAGAATCGGTCTTAGAACGGATGCTTCCGGTAAGTTTGAAAAAGGTCTTGACCCTGAGAATGCATTAGAAGCAATTAATCGTGCATGCCAGTTAGTAGAAGAGTTAGGTGCTGGTGAAGTTGTTGGTGGTGTTGTAGATGTATATCCGAACCCAGTGGAAGAAGTAAAGATTCCTTTCGAGCCAGCAAAATACAACAAACTTCTTGGAACAAATGTATCCGAAGAACAAATGATGGAATACTTTGACCGTCTTGAAATTGGATATGATGAAGAAACGAATATGTTACTTATCCCATCTTTCCGTCAGGATTTAAGATGTTCTGCTGATATCGCGGAAGAAGTAGCAAGATTCTTCGGATATGACAATATTCCTACTACACTTCCTCACGGTGAGGCAACTGCCGGTAAGAAGTCATTTGCTGCAAGAGTAGAAGATGTTGTTATGAATATCGCTGAGCAGAACGGATTCTGCGGCGGAATGTGCTATTCTTTCGAAAGCCCTAAAGTATTTGATAAATTACTTCTCCCAGACAATGACCCATTACGTCAGGCAATCGTAATCGCTAATCCACTTGGAGAAGATTACAGTATCATGAGAACAATCGAGTTAAATGGTATTTTAACTTCTTTAGCAGGTAACTATAACCACAGAAATAAAAATGTACGTCTCTACGAGATTGGTAACGTATATCTTCCAAAGGCGTTGCCATTAACAGAACTTCCAGATGAAAGAAAGCGTCTGACTCTCGGTATGTACGGAGAATGCGACTTCTTCCTGTTAAAAGGTGTTCTTGAAGAAATGTTCTTAAAACTTGGTCTTGAAGGAAAAGTTGACTTTGAACCATCTCAGGAAAAACCTTTCTTACATCCAGGAAGACAGGCACTCATTTATGTAGGCGGAACTTATGCTGGATTTATCGGACAGGTACATCCTGAAGTATGTGAAAACTACGATATGAAATGTGAAGCTTATGTAGCAGGTATCGACCTTCCAGCTATCACAGAAAAAGCAACTTTCGACAGAAGATATGAGGGTGTAGCAAAATATCCTGCAGTAAATAGAGACTTAAGTCTTGTTATGAAGAAAGATATTTTCGTAGGAAGTATTGAAAAAGTAATGAAAGAAAAAGGCGGCAAGTTATTAGAGAGTATTCAGTTATTTGACGTTTATGAAGGATCTCAGATTGAAGAAGGATATAAATCTGTTGCATTCAGTCTGGTATTCCGTTCTCCAGAGCGCAGCTTAGAAACTGCTGAGATTAACAAGATTGTAGATAAGATTCTTAAAGAACTTGAAAAAATGGGAGTTGAATTAAGAGCATGATGAAAACAAGTGATTTTAATTTTGATCTTCCGCAGGAGCTGATCGCCCAGGATCCCCTGGAAGACCGTTCCTCATCAAGATTAATGGTGCTTAATAAGGAAAGCGGTGAGATTACTCACCGTATTTTCCATGACATTACAGAGTATCTTCATCCAGGAGACTGTCTGGTTATCAACGATACAAAGGTTATTCCGGCACGTCTTATTGGAACAAAAGAAGATACCGGAGCACACATTGAAATTCTCTTATTAAAAAGAAAAGAAAACGATGTATGGGAAACACTTGTAAAACCAGGGAAAAAATGTCGTCCAGGTGCAAGAGTTGTTTTTGGAAATGGAGAATTAAAAGCAGAAATCGTTGATGTTTTAGAAGACGGAAACCGTCTTGTACATTTTGAATATGAAGGGATTTTTGAGGAAGTATTAGACCGTCTTGGCCAGATGCCTTTACCCCCATACATCACACATAAATTACAGGATAAAAACCGTTATCAGACAGTTTACGCAAAATATCAGGGATCTGCTGCCGCACCGACAGCCGGACTTCATTTTACAAATGAACTGTTAAAACAGATTGAAGATATGGGTGTAAACATTGCCCGCGTAACACTCCATGTAGGTCTTGGAACCTTTCGGCCTGTAAAAGTGGAAAATGTGCTCGAACACCATATGCATTCTGAATACTATAATGTAACAGAAACCGCAGCAAAGCTGATCAATGATACGAAAAAGAATGGTGGAAGAATTATCGCAGTAGGTACAACCAGTACAAGAACTCTGGAATCTGTTGCGGATGATAATGGAGTGATTCATCCGGGATGCGGTAATACAGAAATATTCATTTACCCAGGTTATAAATTTAAGGCAATTGACTGTCTTATTACAAACTTCCATCTGCCGGAATCTACCCTTTTAATGCTCGTATCCGCATTAGCAGGAAAGGATCATATTATGGCAGCGTATAAGGAAGCGGTAAAAGAAAGATACAGGTTCTTCTCCTTCGGGGATGCGATGTTTATTTGCTAATTCGCTGGGACACAGACGCCGCTGAAGAGGAATGCTTTGAGCCGAATTGTATTCAGTCTTCTAAAGAAAAAAGAATTGTTATAAGTTTGATTTTGTTCCGTTGCGCTAAACATTCCATTCTGCCCAGAAAAACAGGAACTTGGGAAAAACGAGTCCCAAGTTCCTATGGTCAGAATTCCATAGCGCAAAGTCGCAAAATGCAATACTTATAACAATTCTTTTTTCTTTATCGTAGTTCTCTTACAATTCAGTATAAAGTTTTATTTCAGCGGCTGGATAGTTTTGATAGCAAATTAGCAATTTATGTATAAGGAGAGAAGGGGATTGTCCAGAGGGCTATGGTTTTTATATAAATTAAAATCTCCATAGGGGAATATTTTTTACTTCTACTTTATGGAGAATTTTTCTTTAGTTAACTCTCATAATTTTCTGGGCAATCCCCGCTATTTTTATCTAAGATTTAAATACTAATTTCCATTTGGAGCCAAAAAACAGAAAAGCAGAAATTTAATATACAATAGAATGTGATGTCGGAGCAAGTAAAAATGCCGTACAGGCATTTTCTACGAAGCGACTATCTTCACATTCTATTGTATATTAAATTTCTGCTTTTCGTCTGTTTAGCTCCCCAAATTAGTATTTTATTCGAGTTCTTTTTTTAGTGAAATCTTTTTAAGAAACAAAAGGAAGTACATATGTTACCCAGAGGTGGCTTAATGGCATGGAGAGTATCATTGCCGGTATCATATCTGCTACAGGAAATTCTTTCACTTTCATCATTCGGAAGCCAGTTGCTACAAGAAGTACTCCGCCACAAGCTTTGAAATCACAGATCATAGTTTCTGTGCAGAATGGATAAATTGCCCCGGCAAGTAAAAAAAGCAGCATGAATACGATAAACTGAGGGATTGCAATTACACAGGTTACAAATCCAAGAATGCAGGCAAAGATTAAAGCGGTTGGAAGATCAAGAATTGTCTTGGCTAAAAGAATACTGTGATCGCCAGTCATTCCGGCTGTGATACTTCCGTAGATTCCGGTACCGCTTGCACAAAATAATACGATAGCGGTTACCAGTACACTCTGATATTCTGCATCCTTTGTTCCCTGACCGGGAATGATTTTAGAAATAATCTTTTCCATTCCCATCCCCATGTTTTGTATTATTATACCAAGATGAATAGCAAGTCCTATTACTGTTCCTAAAATAACAGAAAGGATAACAGCAGGCATGTTTTTCATCAGGGCAATGGAACTAATGCCCATGGTCATCGCACAGGCACCAAAAACTAAATTGAGATTTGTCTTGAAAGATTCACTTAATCGTGGTCCGATAAAGGTACCTAAAATTCCTCCGATGATAATTCCAAGACAGTTCACAATAACTCCAATTGGCATAAAATATATTCTCCTTCCAGTATAAAATGCTGTTAAGGGCAAAATATCTTTTGCCCCTAACAATGTAGTATACTAGAAAGGAACATTTTCTGCAACGTCTGCAAGTGGTTCAACACCCTCTTCTTCTCGTTTAGCGAGGAAAGCCTTTAATTCCTGAGCAGGCATATCAAGTCCGGTATATAACTTAAATGCACCGGCTCCCTGCCATAAAAGCATACCTTTTCCACCAATGACATTCTCTTCTTTGCATCCATTTGCAACAGCATCTGCCATAAGCTTAGTTACTAGTGGATGGTAAATAACATCGTACACAACCATATCTTCATGAAATACACTCATATCAGTAATAAGAGACTGCCCATCAAGAGCCGGAGCCATTCCTACACAGGTTCCATTAATGAGAATATCGCAGTTGCGTACTTTTTCATGCATAAAATCTATGTCACTCAGTGGATGGAATTCCAATTTACACTTCACACCATCTTCCATCATCTTCTGTCCGATAGATGCAACGTGCTCAAGACCTTCATTGCTTCTGTTAAATACAGTGATGGATTTCGCTCCATCTAAGGCACACTGTACCATAATGGCAGTTGCGGCTCCACCTGCACCAAATAAAACAATATCTTTATCTATAATTGATACGTTATGATCTTTTAAATCTAAAACAACACCCATACCATCTGTGATATGACCTGTTAAAACGCCGTTATCGTTGACAATAGTATTAACAGCCCCAACGAATCTTGCAGCATCAGATAATTTATCCATATTGCGGCATACTTCCTGTTTACATGGCATAGTAACGTTGGCACCACGCATATTCAGTCGTCTCATGGCAGCTAAGGAATCTTTTACCTGGGATGCATCAGTATCAAAGGCAAGATAAGCACAATCAATTCCGTAATAATCAAAGCAGAAGTTGTACATAATCGGTGAGCCGGAGTGTTTGATCGGGGTGCCGAATACACCTAATAATCTTGTTTTGCCTGAAATTCTTGTATCCATAATAATTCCTCCATAAATATAATATTAAGCACACTACAATACTTTAAAAATCAACACTTTAAAGCATGTAAGTGCCTGCTTGTTAAAATACCATTTTCTTACGATAATGTCAAGATAAATTATGTAATTTTTAAAAATTCAAGAATGCCCCAGCAGTCTTGCTGCGAGATGCGCATCATGCATTAAAAAACAGATAATCAGAAATTACTATTTTCTTGCGCATCAACTTTTGGTTTGGTATTATAAAGCCACAGAAAATAGATAGAAAATACAATGAAAAGATATGGAGATTATTATGATAAAGTTAGGTTGCCATGTTGGCATGAGTGGGAAAGAGATGTTTCTCGGATCTGTGAAAGAAGCTCTTTCTTATAATGCAAATACATTTATGATTTATACCGGTGCACCGCAGAATACGCGTAGAAAGCCAATAGAAGAGCTTCGAATAGAAGAAGGCTGGGAATTAATGAAGAAAAATGCGATTGATGAGTTTGTAGTGCATGCGCCATATATTATTAACCTGGCGAATACGGTAAAGCCGGAAACATTTGAACTGGCCGTAGACTTTTTACAGTTAGAACTTGAGAGAACACAGGCTTTGGGATGCAGGACACTGGTTTTACATCCAGGTGCGCATGTAGGTGCGGGAGCAGATGCAGGAATAAAACAGATTATTAAAGGGTTAAATAAAGTATTTGATGCAGATAAAGACGGAACAGTAAATATTGCACTAGAGACAATGGCTGGAAAAGGGACAGAGATTGGGAGAAGCTTTGAAGAAATCGCTGCTATTTATGAGGGCGTAGAGCATGCAGAACGATTGAGAGTCTGTTTTGATACCTGCCATACAAGTGATGCCGGTTATGCAGTAAAAGAAGATTTTGATTATGTTATAGAGACATTTGATAAGATTATTGGAAAAGAACAGATTGCGGTTTTTCATATAAATGACAGTAAGAATCCTCAGGGAGCTCACAAAGACCGTCATGAAAATATAGGATTTGGCGAGCTTGGTTATGAATGTCTGCAAAAAATTGTTTATAATAAAGAGTTTGAACAAGTACCTAAAATACTGGAAACTCCCTATATACCGAATCCAGAAACGAAAAAGAGAGCATATGCTCCATATAAATATGAAATTGCCATGTTAAAAGAAGGTATATTTCAAGCCGATTTAAAAGAAAAAATTTTGGAGGAAAAATAAAATGGACAAAGTAACAGTTACTTACATTAAACATAGTGGCTTTCTTGTGGAAACAAAAGAAAGTTATTTATTATTTGATTATTGGGAAGGAAAGCTCCCAGAACTGCAATACGATAAAGAACTTTATATTTTTTCCAGTCATGCGCATCATGATCATTATACGAAAGATATTTTTAAATTAGAAAATAAATGTAAAAAAGTTGTTTATGTTTTATCTTCGGATATTAAAAGAGCAAGTAGTTTTTGGAAAAAAGCAGAGAATGTTCTATTTATGAAGCCTCATGAAGAAAAAGTCATAGATGCATGTACAGTGTATACACTAAAATCTACAGATGAAGGAGTTGCATTTCTTGTAAAAACAGAAGGAAAGACAATTTATCATGCAGGAGATCTTCATTGGTGGGATTGGCCGGGAGAGCCGGAAGAAGATAATAAAATGATGGAACGGCAATATAAAGAAGAATTAGAATCTTTAAAAAAAGAAAGTATCGATTATGCATTTGTTGTTCTCGACCCAAGACAGGAAGAATCAGAAACTCTTGGAATAGATTACTTTATAAAAAATGTCGGAGCACGTTTTATTTTTCCGATGCATTGTTGGGAACAGTATGATATTATTGAAAGATACAAGAGAAATAATGACAGGAAGTTTCTTACAGGACAGATTATGGATATTACAGGGCAGGAACAGCAGTTTATCTCAGTCGAGAAGACTCCAACCTCTTTCAAGTGGTGAGTGACAGCAAATTTGTCTCAGTGGGAGTCCAATCTCCGACTGAGATAAACGCTCCGCGAGGATGCGCAGTGATTCTGTAAAGAATATGTCAGCTTACGCTGACCAGAATCACGCGCCAAGTCTCGCGGCTGCTCGACTTGAACCTAGAGTAAGTTTTGCCTGTTAAAAAGTCCTAAAAGAAATAATACAATGAAAAAGACAACAGTGATATGGTAATATAAAGATAACAATTACTATATCAGGAAGAACAGAAAGGAAGAATTTAATTATGGAAAAGAAAGTTATCGTATCAGAAAAGTCCCCCGCTGCAATTGGACCATATTCACAGGCAATAGAGTATAATGGTCTTATATATACATCAGGAGTTATTGGTGTGAATCCGGCAACAGGTGAAGTCGGAGCTACGATCGAAGAACAGACAACACAGGTTTTTGAAAACTTAAAAGGACTTCTTGCAGATGCCGGAAGCAGCCTGGATCAGGCTATTAAGACAACCGTTTTCATTAAAAATATGGACGATTTTGGAAAAGTAAATGAAATTTATTCCACCTATTTTACAGGTGCATTTCCGGCACGTTCTTGTGTAGAAGTAGCAAGACTTCCGAAAGATCTGTTAATTGAAGTTGAAGTGACTGCAATCAAAGACAGATAATTTTACCGCACCTCAATTTATATAAAGAGATTTTTTGTTGGATTTCAGCTAGAATTGCCGATGCTTTGATAATTGAAGACTACTCTGAAATGTGATAAAATAAAACTAATAGAAATAGCTTTTTCTTAATTGAGAAGGGGAAAGTTAAACATATCAGGTATAAGTATGGAGGAGGAGTAGAAACATATGGTACACGCGGAATTGACTATTATAAATGAGCAGGGAATCCACCTTGGACCAGCGAATAAGATTGCCAATTTGGCGGATCGTTATGATTGTCAGATCCATTTCAAGACAGAATATATGGATGTGAATGCCAAAAGTATTATTAACTTGATTAGTGGAACATTCCGACAGGGAGATGTTATACAATGTGTGTGTGACGGACCGGGTGAAAAAGAAGCATTAGAAGCAATGAAAGAAATATTAGCAAAAGATTTAGAAGAATAAATACGAATTTCCATCTGGAGCCGAAAAGGGGCTGTCGCATCAAAAACAGCCCTACCCTATGGCAGGGATTCATGCATTTTCAATGGAATCGCTGCCATATTTTTACGAACAAGCGTGGGACCTATGGTATAATCGCAGACGGCTTGCGTTTTGATACTCAACTTTCGAACGTTTATGGAAACGCCATTCGCGCTAAACTCGCTGCCGCTCAGACAACGCGCTCAGTGGCGGGTTCGTTCTCAAGTTTCGTGACACAAAACCTGCAAAGCATCTGCTCTTTATACCATAGGCATCCACGCTTTTTTCATAAATCTTCGGAATTCGATTCCATTGCAAATACATGAATCCCCGCCATTCGCCACGCCCGATGCCAAAAGCTGTTTTTGTTTCCCCAGTCTGTGACATAGACAATGTGACTGCCTAGAGTGTGGTCCTGGCGATCGCCCATAATATAAACAAGCTTCATAATAAAATCCAAAATGATGAGACAGACAAAAAGTCCGTCGGCAGTTACAGTCGTTAGACCGCTACTGCGACGGACTTTTTCGTCTATTTATCTTTAATGAGCTTTTTCATAATTTTTTAAGGCTATTAAGGCTTTTCTTGATAGTGGGTACAGCATTATGATATTAAAAATCGTCATCAATCCGATGCCTACATCACCTAAATCCCATACAATAGTATAAGTAGCAAGTCCTCCGACAAAGAGCATTACAAGTGCGAGAACTTTGTAAGCAGTCTGAGAGAACCAGTTGTCTCCGAATAGATAAGCTACGTTAGAACGGGCATAAAAGAGAATGCCGATAAAAGTGGAGAAACTGAATAACCATAAAGTGATGGCAATAAAGATTACTCCAAATGTACCTAAATGGTATTCCATTGCTTTTTGTAACAAATCCATTCCAACAAGTCCTTTTGTAAGACTAGTTGGTGTAAGAAGCATGATCATAGCAGTACAACTGCAGATCATAAGTGTATCAATAAAAACTCCTAATGCCTGTGTTAATCCCACTTTAACAGGATTATCAGAAACAGCAGCGGCTGCCGCACAAGGGGCCGAACCTGAACCGGCTTCATTAGAGAAAAGTCCTCGTTTGATTCCGTTCATGAGAACGGCGCCAAAGCCGCCACCGGCTACCTGACGGAGTCCAAAAGCTTCAGAAAAAATACGTGAAAATACTCCGGGAAGCTGTGTGATATTTGTGATAATGATAAACAATGTAATCAATAAATAACATCCTGCCATAATCGGAACAATAATATCCAAAACCTTTACCGTTGCATTTTTTCGAAGAACAATAATTGCGGCAAGTGCTACGAGAACAATAGTGGTGTAAAGCGGTGGAATATGAAATGCATTTTTGAATGCAGATGCTACAGAATTACTTACAACCTGGCTGATACCACACCAGCATATTAAACCGGAAATGGCAAAAAGTACGGAAATAAGAACGTAACGTTTTTGCTTTCCTGTTTTTTCTTCAAAATAACGGTGAATGTAATAAGCCGGACCACCTCGATATCCTCCGTAAAGAGGATCCTTTTCTTTATAGATCTGTGCTAAGGTTGCCTCGATGAATGCTGTGGATGATCCGATAAGAGCTGTGAGCCACATCCAGAAAACTGCACCGGCACCCCCGGCAGAAATTGCGGCAACGACACCGACCAGATTTCCCATTCCAACGCGTGTTGCCGTAGAAACGATTAGTGTCTGTATGACAGAAAGTGCACTTTTCTCATCTCCTTTTTTTTCAAAAAGAGCTCCTACCATATCTTTAAAAAGACGTATTGGTAGAAATCTTGTCCGGATCGTGAAATAAAATCCGGTAGGAATTAGTAAAATGACTAAAAGAGAAAGGGAAAGAGTTCCGCCGCCAGGTAGAGGCAGTGTGAGCAAATCTCCCCATAAAAAATTGTAGACTGTTTCAATTATTTTGACCATATTCGTTTATATCCTCCTAAAAATAGTATATAATTTCTCGTCTGTTTTGTAAATAAATAGTTGACAGAATATGAAAAATGGAATAAAATGTAAAATAAATATATAAATAGAAATAAAATACTTAATTAGAATTAGAAGGAATGAAAAACACAAAGAACTTTCGAAGTCTTTCTATAAAGAAAGATAAGGCAAGATAAGGATAAGAAAGGATAGGGATAAGAATAAGAACAACAAAGTCAAGCAAGAATGCTGCGGTATTCTTGAGAGGGAGGAGCAGATATTGAGATTAGTTACAGTAATTGTTATTTTTGGAATCTTGCTGCTTATTTCAATCGTGGATTTTAAAATTCACATGATTCCAGATCAGTTGAATATGTTATTATTTTTGGCAGGAATATGGAGCAGTTTTGTATTTCAGAAGATTACAATAACAGGAAGAGTATTTGGGATTTTTGTAGTGAGCATTCCATTTTTTATTATTGCCGTACTGTCTTCCGGTGGGCTGGGTGGAGGAGATATTAAACTAATGGCGGCAAGTGGAGTGCTGTTAGGAGTGACAGGGAATGTTTTTGCTGCCTGTTTTGGTCTGTTGTTAGGAGGTTTTTGTGGATTGTTTCTTTTACTCACAAAACGTATTGGGTATAAAGAGTGTTTTGCGTTGGGACCTTTTTTGTGTCTGGGAATTGCGATTGTATTTTTTCAGATAAATTTTTTACAGTGATGCTAAGGTATTAATGATACTGCTGTATAATTTTCTCTGAGTTGTTGATTTAAGTGAAAAGTTGATAGCTGCAAAATACCTTTTGACCTTCCAATATCTTATTGATAAAAATAGACAAATTAAGAGATAAGAAGTCGGTATAATACATTGTTAGTTTTGAGACGAAATTAACATAAAATTGTACTCGAAAAAATACGCTGTCAAGGGGAAATTTTGGCATAAAAAGGCTGTTTCGGACAAGATTTTGTATTTTAGAAGGAACAGTTCCGAATAAGCTTTACATTGCCTCGAAAAAATGATAATATTATGTCGAATTTAAAATAAACCACAACTTTTGACAAGGAGGAATAATCAATGCCTAGAGCAAAACAGTCTATGGATGGAAATACCGCAGCAGCTCACGTAGCATATGCGTATACAGATGTTGCAGCTATCTATCCTATTACACCATCCAGTCCAATGGCAGATTCCGTTGACCAGTGGTCAGCAGCAGGACAGGAGAATATTTTTGGTAACCAGGTAGTTGTTAGTGAGATGCAGTCTGAGGCAGGTGCAGCAGGTACTGTTCATGGTTCTCTTGCAGCTGGTGCTATCACAACAACATTTACAGCATCCCAGGGTCTTCTTCTTATGATCCCTAACATGTATAAGATCGCAGCTGAGCAGCTTCCATGTGTATTTGATGTATCTGCACGTACAGTTGCTACACAGTCCCTGAACATTTTCGGTGACCACAGTGACGTATATGCATGTCGTCAGACAGGATTTGCTATGCTGGCAGAAACAAACCCACAGGAAGTTATGGACTTAAGCCCTGTAGCACATCTTGCTGCAATCGAAGGTAAGGTTCCATTCATTAACTTCTTCGATGGTTTCCGTACATCTCATGAGATTCAGAAGATCGAAAAGTGGGATTATGCAGACTTAAAAGAAATGTGCAACATGGATGCAGTTAAAGCTTTCCGTGAGCATGCTCTTAACCCAGAACATCCAGCAATGCGTGGTTCTCATGAAAATGGTGACGTATTCTTCCAGCACAGAGAAGCTTGTAACTCTGTTTACGAAGCTCTTCCAGCTGTTGTTAAGAAATACATGGGCAAGATTAACGAAAAACTGGGAACTAACTACGATTTATTCAACTACTATGGTGCAGAAGATGCAGACCGCGTAATCATCGCTATGGGATCTATCTGTGACGTAGCAGAAGAAGTAATTGATTACTTAACAGCAAAAGGTGAAAAGGTTGGTTTAATCAAAGTTCGTTTATATCGTCCTTGGGTATCTTCTGCATTATTAGACGTTATTCCTAAGACAGCTAAGAAGATTGCTGTTCTTGACCGTACAAAAGAGCCTGGAGCATTAGGAGATCCTTTATATCTTGATGTTGCTACAACTCTTAGAGAAGCAGGTCTTAACGACATCGTTCTTACAGCTGGCCGTTACGGATTAGGTTCTAAAGATACTCCTCCTTCATCTGTATTTGCTATTTATAAAGAACTTGAAAAAGATGCTCCAAAGAGCCGTTTCACAATCGGTATCGTGGATGATGTTACAAACTTATCCTTACCAGAAGTTAAACCAGCTCCTATCACATCTGCTCCTGGTACAGTAGAGTGTAAGTTCTGGGGTCTTGGTGGAGACGGTACTGTAGGTGCTAACAAGAACTCTACAAAGATTATCGGTGACCACACAGATAAATACATCCAGGCATACTTCCAGTATGACTCCAAGAAGACAGGTGGTATCACAATTTCTCACCTTCGTTTTGGTGACAACCCAATCAGAAGCCCATACTACATTAATCAGGCTGACTTCGTAGCATGTCATAACCCATCTTATGTAGTTAAAGGTTACAAGATGGTTCAGGATGTTAAACCAGGCGGAATCTTCATGATTAACTGCCAGTGGTCTGATGAAGAATTAGATCATCATATGCCTGCAGCAGCTAAGAAGTATATTGCAGACAACAACATTCAGTTATACACAATCAACGCGATCGACAAGGCTATTGAGATTGGTATGGGTAAACGTACTAACACAATCTTACAGTCCGCATTCTTCAAATTAGCGAACATCATGCCTATCGATGAAGCAGTAGAATTCATGAAAGCAGCAGCTAAGAAGTCTTACAGCAAGAAGGGTGACGCTGTTGTAGAGATGAACTACAAAGCAATCGATGCTGGTGTAGACGCTGTTCATAAAGTAGAGGTTCCAGCTTCCTGGTCTAATCCAGCTCCAGATGCTCCTGCTAAAGAACTTGTAGGACGTCCAGAGACAGTTAAGATGGTTAGAGAAATGATGGAACCTATCGGAATCATGGATGGTGACAGCCTGCCAGTATCTACATTCGTAGATAACGCTGACGGACAGTTCGAACTTGGTGCTTCCGCATACGAAAAACGTGGTACTGCTGTATCTGTTCCAGAATGGAATCCAGAAGCTTGTATCCAGTGTAACCAGTGTGCATTTGTATGTTCCCATGCTACAATCCGTCCTTTCTTAGTAAGCGAAGACGAAATTAAGGCAGCTCCTGACAACATGAAAGTTGCAGATACAAAGCCAAAAGCAAGCGAATATAAATTTACAATGAGTGTATCTCCATTAGACTGTATGGGATGTGGTGAGTGTATCACAGTTTGTCCTGCAGCAGCTAAGGGTGCATTAAAGATGGTTCCACAGGAAAGCCAGGCAGCAGAACAGCCAGTATTCGATTACTTAGTTGCAACTGTTGGAAGAAAACCAGGCGCTCCTGCAGATACTACAGTTAAGGGATCTCAGTTCAACCAGCCATTACTTGAGTTCTCAGGATCTTGTGCAGGATGTGCAGAGACATCTTACGCTCGTCTGATCACTCAGTTATTTGGAGAGCAGATGTACATCTCCAACGCAACAGGATGTTCCTCTATCTGGGGTGGTCCTGCAGCAACAGCTCCATATACAGTAAACAAAGATTCCAAACAGGGACCAGCTTGGGCTAACTCCTTATTCGAGGATAACGCAGAGCATGGATTTGGTATGTATCTTGGACAGAAGACTTTACGTAACCAGGCTATCGCTAAATTAGAGAAGATGGCAGCTTCCGATAAAGCAACAGATGAATTTAAGGCAGCTTTTGCTAAATTCATGGAAACAAAAGAAAATACAAAAGAAAATACACCAGATGCTAAGGCATTAATCGCTGAGGTAGAAAAAGCTGCAGCAGCAGGATGTCCGGATGCAGCAGACGTATTAGAGAAGAAACAGTATCTTGCTAAGAAGTCTGTATGGATCTTCGGTGGTGACGGATGGGCTTACGATATCGGTTTCGGTGGATTAGACCACGTATTAGCTTCCGGTGAAAACGTAAATATCATGGTATTCGATACTGAGATGTACTCCAACACAGGTGGACAGGCTTCTAAAGCTTCTAACATCGGTGAGGTTTGTCAGTTCGCAGCTGCTGGTAAAGAAATGAGCAAGAAGAGCCTTGCAGAAATCGCAATGAGCTACGGATACGTATACGTTGCACAGATCGCTCTTGGTGCTAACCCTAACCAGGCAGTTAAATGTCTTGCAGAAGCAGAAGCTTATGACGGACCATCCCTGATCATCGGATACGCTCCATGTGAACTTCATGGTATCGCTAAGGGTGGAATGAACCATTGCCAGGATGAGATGAAGAAAGCTGTTAAGGCTGGTTACTGGAACCTCTTCTCCTTCGACCCAGCTAAGAAAGCAGAAGGAAAGAATCCATTTACATTAACATCTAAAGAAGGCGACGGAACATATCAGGAATTCCTGAATAACGAATCCCGTTATACTCGTCTGATTAAGCCATTCCCAGAAAGAGCTGAAAGACTCTTCAACGAATCTGAGAAGGTTGCTAAAGAACGTTACGAGCACCTGCAGAAACTCGTTGAGCTTTATAAATAATAAAGCCTGAACTGGTCAGTCAGATTAGTTATACAAAAGATAAAACTTTATAAAATACAAAAGAAAAGCCATGTGTCAGCTATGCCGATGCATGGCTTCTTCTTCATTAAAAGAAAGGAGAAATATGTGAAGACACGTATTGCACTTTGGGATAATTTAAAATTTCTATTAATAATGTTAGTAGTTATAGGGCATTTTATGGAGTTGTTCTTAAACCAATCTAATATGTATAGTAGTTTATCATTATTTATATATACATTTCATATGCCATTATTTTTATTTGTTTCAGGACTATTTCATAAAAATAAAAATGTAGGACAAAAATGTATATTTTTTATATCTGTAGGATTTATACAGAAAATGGTTTTTGCAATAGTAAGATATATAATTGGTGCTGGAATGACATTTTCTTTTTTGTCAGAAGGTGGTATTCCGTGGTTTATGTTTGTATTGTCTATATATACTTTGATCACATATCTTTTGAGAAATCAAAATAAAGAATATATATGTCTTTTTTCTATAATGTTGGCTTGTTTTGTAGGATATGATAAAGAAGTAGGAGATTTTTTGTGTTTATCAAGAATACTGGTATTCTACCCAATATATTTATTGGGAACAATAGTAAGCGATGAAAAAATTAAAGACGTTAAGAAAAATAAGTGGGTAGGATGGATATCCTTAGTTATTTTAATTGCGTGGTTATTTATATGTTTTTATGATCGAGAAAAAGTTATAATTTTGAAACACTTATTTACAGGAAGAAATTGTTTTTCACCATCTATATATTCGTATGGAGCATTTATGAGGTTGCTTTGTTATATAATTACTTTTTTTGTCGGAGCATCTATAATTTTTCTTATGCCTTCTAAAAAAATAAAATGGATTTCTGCGATGGGCGAGAGAACAATAGATGTATATTTTTGGCATTGGCCTGTATATATGTTATTAAATAGATTTTTTCATATAAATAAACTTCTATTTTGGGGTGCCAAAGGGAAAGTAGTATTGTTATTGATTGCAGTAATCGTTACTTTTGTTTTATCACAGGGAGGAATAATATCCTATCCGCTAAATTTAATAAAAAATTGCTGTTATAAAAAACAAAATAATTAACTATATGCATAGATTTGGTAGGATATAGATTTCTTGTATAAAAGTTTGTTATGTCAATATCTCTATGATATAATTTAAAATATACAACTATTTTACTTGCTACACAGGAGGAGGGTATTATGAAGAAAATCTGTAAAAGTGTAATTACGATAGCAATGATTATGGTGTTATGTTTGATTTGAGGAAATCATAGTTATGCACGGGAAATGGATGATGGATACAGGATGCCAGAATGGGAGTTGAAAGGGAATACAGTAATAATTAGTGGGACAGGAGCGTTTGAACAACAGATGGGAAGCACTTTTGGCAATGCTAAAGATGTAAAAGTAGTTGTGGAGGAAGGATTACCAGTTTGCCACATGGTTTTTTGTCGGGAAATAATAGTGTAACAAGTGTAAAAATTTCTGAAAGTGTTAAAAAGATAGGTAGTTATGCTTTTGAAGATAGTTATAAGTTAAAGAATGTGTCTATACCATCGAGTGTTACGAAGATTGGAGACTATGCATTTGGATATTGTACAAGTTTAGCTTATGTGCAATCCGTATCAGACTATAAGACGAGAACGATGGCGAGTGATAAGTATAAGGTGCGAGGATTTACTATCATAGGAAAGAAAAATTCTGCAGCCTATAGATATGCAAAAAAGCATAAGTTTGAATTTTATACATCTTTAAAATATATGAAAGTTCATACTGTTAAGTCCTGTCGATATAGAATAAAGAACAATTCAGAAGTAACATTTTTAGGGATTGCAAATAAGAAAATAAAAAATGTGACGATTCCTAGCACTATAAAAATTGATAAAAAGACTTATAAAGTCACATCAATTTCACCAAATGTATTGAGAAACAAAGGAATAACGAAAATAACGATGGGAAAGAATGTTGTAACTATTGGAGCAGGGGCATTTAATAATTGCAGGAAACTTAAAAAAATAATTATAAAATCGTCCAAGCTTAAAACGATTGGAAAAGATGCATTTAAAAATCTGCCAAAGAAATTAGTTGTGAAAGTTCTGCCGAAAAAGATAAAATTATATAAGAAGTTATTAAAGAAGCAAAAAATAAATTTTAACATAACGAAGTGAATACACTGTTATGAAATAAAGACCTAAAAGGTTTTCGTAAAAAAATGAGGGGATTTGATTTAGTTAGTTAATTTATGATAAATTTGAACATATTCTATACTTAGTTGAAGAAATTAAACATATGTGAATAATCCGGGTTCCGTGTCCCTGCTGTCCGGACTCAGGAAACCGCAAATCCGTTTTTAAGGAAACCGCCATTCCGGTGGTGGAAACCTTTATCATAAATTCTTAGAATGTAACTATGCACCCC
>NZ_VULP01000038.1:0-29017 GCF_009697165.1 Anaerobutyricum soehngenii
CCCGAATGAAATTTGAATTAACGTTCAAGGTTGTTTTGTTATTCAGTTATCAAGGTTTTGTGTTTTCTTTCGAAAACGCTTAATTATATTATCACATCTTCAAGTTCTTGTCAAGAACTTTTTTCAAGAACTTTTTCTTCTTTTTAAGAAGTCTGTTCTCTCTATCAAATGTGAACTTTTATATGCTATCACACAACCTTTAATCTGTCAAGAAGTTTTTTGACTTTCTTTTAAGATTCTTTTCATTTTTCCAAGAAAAATGGGTTTCTCGTGTGCAACGGATACTATAATATCACAACAGTATATGTGAGTCAAGCTTTTTTTGAATAAATTTTATTTTTCTTAAAAAGCGTTGTATACTGTACTTTTTTTGTATCTTTCTTTCCTGATGCGCTCTTTCTTTTTGATGTATTGTTATTTTTTTATCATGATGGTTTTGTTTTTCAAAATTGATACCTCAGCTCTTCTATCGTTACAAAGCAAAAATCCCAGCAGGCTGTAATGCCCGCCGGGATTGAATTTTAAATATTGTGACAAGGTGGATAGCTTTTTTGCAATTTACTAAAAGAATTCTATGGGCGCAACGCTTTAACGCTTTTTTCAAATTCCTGTTCTGTATCAACAAATTGATATGGAGCGTATTCTCCATAAGCTGTTGGCCTGCTAATCGTAACAAGTTGTACTCCTTTATAACCTACCGCTCTATTCAATTTTCGTTTTAGTTCTACAAGATGCTTACCATGTGTTATCTTAAAAGCAAGACAACCATGAGATTCCCCATCTTTCGCAATCAGATAACACATTTTTTAATGTCTCCTCAAAATCATTTTTTGAACGTATGAATCCTTTTTCATACTTGTCTCACGTAATCTTACCTATTTCAATTGGATATTCTTTCTTATACAAAATTAAACCTTTAGAATCTTCTCTGAAGTTTTCGCAAGAACCTTTTTGTTTTTTTAAACAAAAAAATAGGGATAACTTAATATCCCTATCTATCATGCAATATTGCCTTTTTAAAACCGCTTCACAGCTTATTGTTCGTCAACAATTAGTCAACAGAAACGATTTCTTTTTTATTGTAAGATCCGCATGCTTTGCATACTCTATGTGGCATAGTTAACGCACCACACTTGCTACATTTTACTAATGTAGGAGCAGTCATCTTCCAGTTTGCTCTACGGCGGTCTCTTCTTCCTTTAGAAGATTTATTCTTTGGACAAATTGACATGGTCACACCTCCTCTTGTAATTACTTCTTTTTGTGACGTTCGGATATATTTCTTATGCAGTATTCAATACTTTAATATCTAACGATTAAAGTCGCGGAAGATATCCTGAATAGCCGCCATCCGCGGGTCCAGACTCTCCTTATGACAATCACAACTGTGATAGTTTAAGTTGGTACCGCAGACGCTGCACAATCCTTTACAATCTTCCTTACAAAGAACTTTGGTAGGGAGTGCAACCACAATCTCATCTATAATGAGCTTGTCTACATCCAACATATATCCGTCTATGAAACTAAGTTCATCCACGTCTTCAATGCCATCTGACTCTGTATTGGGATTAACACTGCGATCAATCGTGATATGGAATGTATTCTCCACATCCTCCAAACATCGATCACATGGTATTATCAATCGAATCGTCGTCTCACCTGTAACATGAAGTTTATCCTCGACCTTGGAGACAGTCAAAAGAAAAGGCTCCTTATAGGATACCCGATAACTGCTTCTGCGAAGCTTAAGCTTCTCAAAATCAGGTTCAACTTTAAAATTCTTGATAACAGATGGATTAGATAAGATTTCCGATATATTTATCTTCATAATATCGCAACCTCTCTTTTCTCATACTCTTGGTATTATACACATTTACTTTTTCTTTGTCAAGAAATATTTTCACATATTCCGCATATATTTTAGCATAACAACATTTCGGAGAAATGCGTTGAAAAAACTCTGCTTTCGCTTTGTTCAAATGCTCTGTTTCCTCTTCTTTATAGCGATGCTGGCACAATATTCTCTTGTATCAAGTTATGCAAAAGACGGGATTTCTGTCTGGGCTTCTAATGTGCTTCCTCTGCTTCTGCCTTTTATTATCTTATCAAAATTCTGGATTCGATACAGAATACCAGAATTATTTTTCCGCCAGGCACAAAAAATCTTTTCTGACAGTACCGGCATTGCCATATCCCTGCCTGTTTTCCTGCTTGGTTTATGTTCCGGATTCCCAATTGGGGCAATCTTTATCTCTTATTACTACCAGAATAAAACTTTAAGCAAAAAGCAAGCGGAATGTCTGCTCCCGCTTGCTTCTTTTCTAAACCCTATGTTTATAATGGGGTATCTCCGCTCACAGATCAACCTGCAGGGGCGGGCATGGCTTTGTTACTTTTTGTCACTCTATCTTCCTGTTTTTCTATGTTATGTGGGGATGCAGTGTTTTGACAGGTATCAAAATAATCACAGAAAAAAACAAACGATTCAAACCTTAGCAAAAAACAGCCTCTCACCAAGGAAGTGTTTTGGCTCTAAAAAAGCTTCTTTGTCTGATGATGTCTGGCTTCCTTCGATAGAAATTATCAGCATTATCGGTATTTACATAATGATCTTTTCGATTCTTTCTGGAATGCTTATGAGTCTTTCTCTGTTTCGTACGCCTATCTGTACTTTTCTTTTAGCTAATCTTGAAATCACGACAGGAATCCACCTTTTAGCTGTAAGTGACATATATTCTTTAAAAGCAATGTATGTCCTCAGTGCAATGGCCGCCTCTTTTGGAGGGCTATGTACTATGGCGCAGGTACAGACAGTGATCGCAGATACCGATCTGTCTTTGAAAAAATATGTAGCAATAAAAATAGTAACTGCTCTTTCTTCCGGCCTGCTATGTTCTATTCTGATCTGATACTATTTTATTACAGATTCCGCTAAACCACACAGGATAACCTGCTTGTGATCTTATTCTTCTGCCGGTTCTTCTTTCTTTTCAAAGTCTTCTTTTCGTCTTCCTGTACGTATACCGGCATTTAACTGCATATCGATTTCCTGTTTATCGGCAACGATCTGCTTATGTCCTTCTTTTAACTTTTCAAGTACAGAATTAAAGTACTCTTTTTCCTCTTTAATGATCGTACTGTACATATACTCCAGACCTTCTAACATATTCTGTGTATACTTTAAGGCTCCTGTCTGCACTTCTCTTGCTGCCTCTCTTGCTCTGCCGTTTAATTCATCGGCTTCTTTCTGTGCTTCTGATACGATGGAGTCCGCCCGCATATTTGCCATGGAAACGATTTCCTGATCATCAATCATCACACCGGCTTCTTTTGCCGCATCCTGCATGATTCGCTGTGCTTTTGCTCTTGCATCTGCAATAATGCTGTCCTTTGTCTTAACGATGCGCTTACTCTCTGCGATTTCCTTTGGCAGACGCATTCTCACTTCTTCAAGCATTGCGATCAGCTCTTCACGATTCACCTTGATCATATTTCCGCTACTTAACACACCTGCTGTTTTACAATTATCTATGTATATTTCAATTTCTTCAAGTAACTTTGCGCTATCCATATCCGCCATTCTAATATCCTCCCATAACTATGCTTTATGCACCTGATATCACGATAGGTCCACCTTAATATCAAAATACCAATACATTAAACCTGTTTAAACTTCTCATACACTCTCTTGCTGACCTCTTCCGGAACAAACTGTGTAATATCACCACCGAAAGCTGCCAGTTCTCTTATCATACTCGAACTGACAAAAGAATATTCTGCACTGGTAGCAAAAAACATGGTTTCTATATTTGCTTTTAACTGCTTGTTCGTCTGTGCCATCATTAGTTCATACTCAAAGTCTGATACTGCCCGGATTCCTCTGACAATAACATCTGCTTTCATTCTATCACTAAAATCTATCAGAAGTCCATTAAAAGATAAGATCTTCACATTCGGAATATCTTTTGTTACTTCTTTTATCAGATCAACCCTCTCTTCTATAGAAAATAAAGGCTGCTTTGACTTATTAATTAACACTCCGATAATTACTTTATCAAAAACTGCTGCTGTACGCTTTATAATGTCTAAATGTCCCAGGGTGATCGGATCAAAACTTCCTGGGTAAACTGCTGTTGCCATAACTTTATCTGTCCTCTTCTTTTATTCTTTCTTTTATTATTTCTTTTCGTGTTTCCTTCGATTCTCTTTCTTATTTTTTCTGAAGAAAAATATGTTTATTCGTCTTATAAATCTTTTCTCTCGTAATCTGAAAACCGGTATCCATTACCCATGAAAAATCTGTATCCAGATCTGACTCAATAATAATGGTGGTATCTTCATCACAAAGTGAAGAATCATCAAGGTAAAGTACTGCTTCTTTTTCTAAAAGCTTCCCATAGGGAGGGTCCATAAATATATAGTCAAATGTCTGCTTTTCATCATCTAATAAGCGCAGTGCTGTCATAACATCTTTAGACATCACAACCGCCTTATCGCTAAGATGTGTATGCGTAAGATTCTCTTTAATACAAGCTACAGCTTTTTTGTTCTGTTCCACAAAAACCGCCTGCTTAGCTCCTCTGCTCAACGCTTCTATTCCAATCCCGCCACTTCCGCTAAATAAGTCAAGAAACCGACTGTCTTCCACATAAAAAGACAGCATATTAAATAAAGTTTCTTTGATTCGATCTGTTGTCGGCCGAGTGCCCATTCCTTCAATCGTCTTTAACTTTAAATGGCGTGCTGAACCTGCGATAACTCTCATAATATCTTCTGTCCATCCTTTTTCTTGTTATAATTGTATTTATTGTATAATATCTTCTGTCCTTTTTCAAGAGCAGTAAACCTTTTCACTCATACCAAGCGATGGGTATGTTATGCTTAATTGCCTAATTTTTTCCGGACTTTCTTGATTTCCTTTTTCGTAAGTCCCGCTGCCATAAGATAAACTTTAAAAGAACCATAATGTTCTAGAATGTGATCATATGCATTTTCAATCCACTCCGGTCTGGAAAACTCAAGTTCTTCAAGTCCATCATCAAGACGAAGCTTTACATTTTCTTTCAGATAAGTATGTGTCACTTCATAATTTGCAATAATATCTTCTTTTGATACTCCAGCAAGTCCCATAAGAATCATTGCAAGTACTCCGGTTCTGTCTTTTCCCGCCTGACAATGAAATAAAATACATCCGTCCAGGTTATCTAAAATAAAATGAAAAATCCTGCAGATCATCTCTTTATATTCTACCAGCTTTATATAAAAAGCTCCGGGGTCGAATCCTTTTTCCTTTACTGCCCTTAAATCCAGTACATCCTCTGTGATCAATGGGCAATTCATATAGTTTACTGCCGCATTCCCCCGAAATGGATTTGGGTAAATAAGTGCTTCTTCTCTGCTTCGTAAGTCAATAATCGCTGACAGGCCATATTCTATCAGAAATGTTTTATCTTCTTCCGTAATATCTGTAAGATTCTCACTGCGAAGAAATTGATGGTGGTTTGTAACCGATCCTTTTTTTGTCGCATAGCCTCCCAGCTCCCTTACATTATATGCATTTTCCATTGGAAGACAGGCATAATTTAAATTTGGATTTCTTTTCATAAGTATAATTCCTCTCCCATTCTTTCATGTACTCTAGGAGTCTTTCCCGCCCTTGCTTTTGTGGCTGATTTTCAAGTTTAAATATTCTTTGCAAAATTCAAATTTTTCTCCAGCGAGTATTGGTGTATTTTCTGAAAATTATAGCCTTCTTTTTTCAGATAATCTACCGCTTCCGATGCCATTTTTAAAATATCTGCATTGGAATAAATGTCTCCTAGAGCAAAGTTCATCGTTCCGCTTTGCTTGACACCAAAAAATTCTCCGGGACCACGAAGTTTTAAATCCTCGTTAGCAATTTCAAACCCATCATTTGAATGGCCGATAATCGAAAGTCTTTCCATTGCCTCTTCTTTTTCTGAACCAGAAATAAATACGCAGTATGACTGTGCTTTTCCTCTTCCTACCCGCCCACGAAGCTGATGGAGCTGTGCAAGGCCAAAGCGCTCTGCATTCTCGATCACCATCACCGTTGCATTCGGAACGTCAACCCCTACCTCTACTACGGTAGTTGAAACCAATACCTGAATTTCATTTTTCGAGAAACGTTCCATAATCTCATTCTTTTCCGCTGATCGCATATGACCGTTTAGAGCGGCAACCGTAATGGAAGGAGGTAGTGCCTGCGAAAGCATACGTGCATACTCTTCCACATTTTCAAGGTCCATTTTTTCACTTTCTTCAATCATAGGACAAATGACATAGGCCTGATGCCCAAGTGCCACTTGTTTTCTGATAAATTCCCATGCCGCCGGTCGATAGGATGTTCCCACGACAGAATTTTTAATTGGCAGCCTTGATGCCGGCATTTCGTTCATAATACTAACATCTAAATCCCGATATAGAATAATTCCCAAAGTACGCGGGATCGGCGTTGCGCTCATGACAAGAACATGCGGATCTCTTCCCTTTTTCATAAATGCATCTCTTTGCTTGACACCAAAACGGTGCTGTTCATCTGTGACAATGAATGCAAGATTATCAAATAGTACATCGTCCTGAATCACTGCGTGTGTTCCAATTAAAATCTGAATCTCACCGGAAGCACATTTTTCTTTTATTTCTCTTTTTTCTCTGCCTTTTGTAGAACCAGTAAGCAGCGCAATAGAAATCCCAAGCGGTGACAAAAGATTCCTAAAGTTCTGATAATGCTGCTGTGCCAGTACTTCTGTCGGAGCCATCAGCGCCGCCTGATAACCGGAAAGTACTGCTGCATACATTGCCGTCATAGCCACGATTGTCTTTCCAGAACCAACATCTCCCTGTAAAAGACGGTTCATTGCCATCGTTCCGGAAAAATCCTGACGTATTTCACTCAATACTTTTTTCTGTGCTCCGGTGAGCGGATATGGCAGGCTTTCTATAAATCTTTTCACCGGTTCTTCCATAGGGATAATATAATGATTGAGTGCTTGCTCTTCCCTGTCTTTTACAAGTTCTAACGCACTGAAAAAGCGAAAGAATTCATCAAAAATAATTCTTTTCTTCGCTTCCATCAGATGTTCTGTTCCTGTAGGAAAATGGACTTCTTTCAGCGCCTTATCTACCGGTTCAAGATCATAATACTTCCGAACAGACTCTGGAAGATATTCTTCCTCTCTGTACATTTCAAATGCTGCTGCTTGTGCTTTTTGCACTGTCTTATTGGAAAGCCCAGTTGTAAGCGGATATATCGGTTGAAATGTTTCCATTAGCTGTATATATTTTTCTTTTTTACAATATTCCGGCTGCTCAAACATAAGGCGACCGTCCTTGTAGATTGGAGTCCCTGTAAAAATCCACCGTTCTCCCTGCTTTAATGTATTTCGCAGATAGGGCATATTAAACCATCGTACAAAAAGCTGTCCGCTGACATCGGCAATAAGCCCTGTACAAAGTTTTAATTTACGCACTGTTTTCAAATGAATCGGGGAAGAGATTTCCGCCTCAACAGAACATCTTTGTCCTGTCTTTATATCAGATATCGCGATCGGCTCAGGATACGTTGTATAACAGCGCGGATAATGATGCACTAACTGATCCACTGTCTCAATCTCAAGTCTTGCAAGCAGTTTTTCTGTCTTTTCTCCAATCCCTTTTATTTCTCTTACGGGTATTCCCATCCCGGCTCCTCCTTATCAGATTCATGTACTCTCGGATTCAAGAATTTCTTTTTTTAATGAAAAAGCAGGAAAGTCAAATAGCAAAATTCATCCATCTGCATTTGTAACCTTCCTGCTTTCTTACTTATTCAAAAACAACAGCGATTCCATGTCTTATTCACGAAATCGCTGTTGTAATGCTATGCTTATTCTACAGAAATCATATAATAATAAATCGGCTGACCGCCAAAGTTTACTTCTACTTCACATTCCGGGAACTTTTCTTCGATTTCATCAGAAAGTGCGTCTGCATCCTGCTTAGATACATCTGCTCCATAATAAAGACAGATCAGCTCTGAATCTTCATCCACCATAGTGGAAAGTAAGTCAATCGTTGTTTCCATCAGATCCTTTCCTACGGCTGCGATTCCGCCATCATTAATTCCCATGATGTCGCCATTATGAATCTCTTTTCCATCAATTGATGTGTCTCTTACAGCATAAGTAACCTGACCGCTTGCTATATCCTGGTAAGCATCTTTCATGTTCTCTGCATTCTCATCAACAGATGCCTCCGGCATATATCCGATCATCGCTGAAATTCCCTGAGGAATGGTCTTTGTAGGAAGAACAACAATCTTCTTATCTTCTGTTAAATCTCTTGCCTGCTCTGCTGCAAGGATAATATTCTTATTATTTGGAAGAATAAAAATATTCTTTGCATTCACCTGATCGATTGCATTCAGCATATCTTCTGTACTAGGGTTCATAGTCTGTCCACCTTCAATAAGGTAATCCACACCAAGACCTTTGAAGATATCTGTAAGGCCTTCCCCAGCAGAAACTGCGATAAATCCTACTTCTTTTGCAGGCTGTGCCTTTGCAGCTTCCTGTGCGGTAAGCTTTTCTTCTTCCGCTTCCTGCTGTCTCTGGCGGGCCGCCTCATTCTCAGCATCTTTAATCAGCTTCTCCTGATGTTCCAGACGCATATTATCAATCTTCATATTAGAAAGAGCACCAAATGTTAATGCCTTTTCAAATGCCTGACCCGGATGATTTGTGTGTACATGCACTTTACAGATCTCTTCATCTGCAACTAATACTAAAGAATCACCGATAGAAAGGAAAAACTTCTTCAGTCCCTTCTCGTCTTCCTTTGTAAGTGGCTTATCTAATAAAATGATAAATTCTGTACAGTAACCAAACTTGATATCTGCTGTGGAAATATCTGCCTTTGGTGCGCTAATAACTGCAGAGGACATAGACGCTGCTTCTACCGGAACTTCAATCTCTGTCACCTTACCGGTAAGTGCATCTACAATTCCCTGTAACACTTCCATAAGGCCCTGTCCACCGGAGTCTACTACGCCCGCTTCTTTTAATACAGGAAGCATATCCGGCGTTTTTGAAAGAACTTCGTAACCGTATGCTACGATTGCCTCGCAGAATTCGATCACATCCATATCTTCATCCACTAATTCTTCTGCCTTATCTGCCATTCCTTTTGCAACAGTAAGAATCGTTCCTTCTTTTGGCTTCATAACTGCCTTGTACGCTGTCTCTACCGCTCTTGTAAATCCTGCTGTAATCTCATCTTTCCCAAGAGAATCCGCCTTGGAAACTGCCTTGGTAAAGCCACGAAACAGCTGGGAAAGAATTACACCAGAGTTACCACGTGCCCCACGAAGAGAACCATTACTGATTGCTTTACAGATTGTAGCCATTGTCGGTTCTTCAACTGCTCCAACTTCTTTGGCAGCCGCTAAAATTGTCAGTGACATATTCGTTCCGGTATCTCCATCCGGAACCGGAAATACATTCAGTTCATTAATATAATCTTTTCGTGAATTGATGCGGTTTGCACCAGCTAAAAACAACTTCTGAAAAGACTTTGCGTCTATGGTGTGACTGTTCACAACATTTCCTCCTTATTTACCTGTTTTATCTATTATTCTTATATTAATTCTTTTATTCTTAGTATTTATTCTTTTACAAAATTTTACGAAAAGAAAATTCAACGCAGATTCCTACTTAATCTACAATACGAACTCCCTCTACATAAATATTGATCTTCTCTACACTCATACCGGTAAACTTCTCAACACGATACTTTACATTCTGGATTAAATTCTCTGTAACTGTAGCAATAGAGACACCGTATACTACAATAATATGAAAATCTATATAAATCTTATTATCGTTCACCTTAATATGAACACCTTTGCTTACATTATCTCTCTTTAAGAGCTGGGCAAAACCATCCTTTACATTAACGGATGCCATTCCAACAATACCAAAACATTCTAATGCATTAATTCCGGCGTAAGTTGCAATAACCTCTTCATCTATAATAACCTGACCTAAATCGGTGTGCATTTGTCCTTTCATATACTATCCCTCCGTTTATTATCGTTTTATATAGTATAACCTCTTTTCGGTGAAATTGGAACCACAAATATAAAAATCTCCCATTCCGTATCTTAATTTTGCATCTTAACTTTGTATTATATAAGATGAAACAAAACTGCTGCATACTCATATAGTATTATAAGGAACATAAGGGGGAGTTTTATGAAAAAATTATGCGGGTTCGCTCTTTTTTGTTTTTCCTTCGGTCTGTTCCTAAGCTGCTTTCTCACCGGTTTCGCAGTAAAATTTATTCTTCTGGTTATCAGTACCCTGTTAGGATATCTGCTGTTCTGTGAGCATGTCTGACAAATGTACTCTCGAAGCCTTCACTGCTCTTGCTTTTATGAGAAGATTCCGAGAGTACATATAAAGAAAAAAGAGGGAATCACTGATTCCCCCTTAACTCATATCTGCATACATTCCTGTAAGGACAAAGATTAGAGTCTTCTTTCATCCTCAGTGACAGTAAAACTACGCACGTTCTACTTTACCTGATCTTAAACAAGAAGTACAAACATACATTTTCTTAGAAGCTCCGTTCACTTTCACTCTTACAGACTTAATGTTGGATTTCCACATTTTGTTTGATCTTCTATGTGAATGACTCACTTTGATACCGAAATGAGCACCTTTGTCACAAATAGCGCATCTTGCCATGATAGCACCTCCTCGCGAATATACTTAAGTCTGACAGACTTACAACGAGTCTATACTATCAGAAATCAAAACAAATTGCAAGGAAAACTTTTAAAAATCTTTACTTTTTTTCGGAATCAATAACATCTACTACGGAACTCTCCGCCTGTGCTGCCTTATTGACAGCCGCTTCCACTTCCGGATCTACTTTATTCTCCGCCGTATCGCCTTTAATAATGGAAACCACTTTATTCACAGCATCCGGCACCATATCAAGCACCTTTGTTATCGCATCCTGGTCTCGGATATTCACAAGCTTTGTCTGTCCGTTATGGATAACTAAAATAGCACTAGGGGACATCTTACCACCAATTCCTCCGCCTGCGCTGTTTCCTTTTTCTTTATTAAAAGCTCCTGCGCCCATTCCAAAGGAAATGTCTACAAGTGGAAGGATAATGGTATCTCCAATCACCTGTGGTTCTCCTACAACGGTCTTTGATGATAATACATGATCCATTCCACCAAATAAAGAATTCACTGTTGTATCAAAATTCTGCTTATCCATAGTATACCCTCCTGTTTAATCTAAAATCATACGTTTAATCATTATTCTCACACTTTTTTCTCTTAATATAGAAACAACCAGAACAAGTATATATCCCAGTCGGATTCTTCCCTTTCCTTCACACTGCGCCGCAAACACCTTGCGTTCAAAATCCGGATATAAAGAAAAACTCTCTCCATATTTCGGATAAAACACAGCAGCTATTCCGGTCACATATCCTGTATATGCCGGATCAGAACATCCAAAAGTAATCGTTCCCCGGAGTTTCTGTGGAAGAACATGCTTAAAGAAACAAATCACAATATCCTTTCCAAGCTCCAGCCACTCTCTCCATGGAAATTGATCTAAATTAGACTTTGCATCTTTTAAACTTTTTATTCTCGCTTTCCCTTTTTTAAAAAAGGAATCCTTTCTTTTTGATGAGTTGTCTGTTTTTTCTTTTACCTGTTTTTCTGTTGATAATTCCTTATGGGAAGCCGCATCCTTTACGCTCTCCCCACTGTAACTTCCTTCTGACTCTTTTTCTTTCAGGAGATCTTCTTCCGGTTTTTCTGTTGCAGAGACTTTCTTTTCTGATATTGTAACAGGTAGTTCTTTTTCTTTTTTCTGTGATTCCTTCTTCCTGTTCTCTTTTTCTTTTCTACGTTTTTCCTGCGCTTTTTCTGCCTTTTTCTTTTGCCTTTCAAGAAATTCCTTTTGATTTCCGGCAATCTGATGCCCCAGTATTCTTATTCGATAATCAAATACCTTCTCTATGTAGCTGGCCTTAAAATAAAAAAGCCAGCACAGCCAGGTAACCCTTACCGAAAACTCAGGCGAAACCTGCTCTTCTTTTTCTAACTTAAAAGAATACCGAAGAGGTGCCAGCAACACGAGCAGTAAAACTCCGACAAGCAACAGGAGCAGTATCCCAAGTATTTTCAATAATATAAATAATACATGCAGCACATTTTCCCTCCTGTTTTAAAACTTCTCCAGATATTCCTTCATCTCGTAGATACAATCATTATTATACCCTGTCTGCACAAGTTTTAACACAATCTCGTACGCTTCTTTTATAGAACCTGCTATTCCCAGTAATCGTAGATTGTTATTTTGATAAAACTTCTGCCGCATCTCTCTTGACGAAAGCACATACATGATCGTATCTCCACTACAGGAAGTAGTGATTCCATACCAGAGTCCTTTCTTCCATATAAAAGGATGGCGGACTCCCCGCAAGATACTTTTCGCATCATGGGAAATCGTCTCACCGATTATGATGTTTTCCGATATAGTCACCATAAGACCGCCTCCTGTCACTTTTTATTTTACATGAGTATGTGTAAATAAATGCTCATTACAATACTCATAATTCCCGTTACACTTTGAACAATAACGAAATTCTAAATTAGGGTCATCAAGTTCTGTCTTCCCGCATACAGCACATTTATGACGATATGGCTTATTTGATATCGCGGAAGATGCTTTGCGATATGCCCGCTTTCTTTGAATCTCTTTTGGCGAAACTCTTTTATAATTCCTTGAAGAAATGTAGAACAAAAGAAAGTTTAGCAAACTGACTACGATCGCAACTTTAGATCCTATATTGCCAGTCATAAAATTATATGCTAGGAGTGCAACATCCACCCATGCCAGCCACTTTACTTTAACCGGCACGATTCCATAAAGGTATACCCGCATCTCCGGAAAAATCGTTGCATATGCTAAAAACATCGACAGATTCAAATAGAATGTATCCATAAAGATCATCGTAGACGGATAAATAAAGTATACAACAAAGGATGCTGCAATTGTTGCGATCACTCCGAGGAAAATATACATATTAAAACGGAATGCTCCCCACACCTGCACCAGCGATTCCCCTATGGAGTAATAAAACATTAATACAAATATAATAAAAATAATGTTGGCATTCGGTGGTACAATGAGGAAACCAAGCAGTCTCCAAACCTGTCCATGAAGTATCATATACGGGTTCAATGCAACATAATAGTAATAAGAACCCTTTGTCATAATATTAAGCACCGCTCCTATCGCATAAAGCATCACAATATACAGCGGCAGATTACGTATCGCATATCTTCCAAATTTACGTTCCAGCTTGTCTAGCCAGTTCATAGCACGCCTCCTTTAATATTTTTTATGATATAAACATCAGCAGCCGGAAATTCCGGCTGCATCCTGTTTATTTAAAATGTTTGTTTTTTGCAATGATCGCCCCGGCAGCTAAAGTCATCAATAAAGAGATTCCCACAACAATCCAGAAACCATATGGGTTGTTTGCAAAAGGAATTCCGCTGACGTTCATGCCAAGCGCACTTGTAACGATTGTCGGCACTGTAAGTACGATCGTGATAACAGATAAAAACTTCATCGCAATATTTAAGTTATTAGATATAACAGAAGCGAAGGCATCCATTGTTCCACTTAAAATATCACTGTAAATTTTTGCCATCTCTATTGCCTGTTTATTTTCAATGATAACATCTTCCAACAATTCTTCGTCATCTTCATAGCGTGGAATCGATGTGTTACGCATCAGCTTCTCAAGAACAACTTCATTACCTCGTAAAGATGTTGTAAAATACACAAGGCTCTTTTCAAGATCAAGCATCTCTATCAATTCCTGATTTCTCTGAGAAATATGAAGCTTCTTCTCTACTTCGTCGCTTTTCTTATCAATAATCTTCAGATACTGCAGAAACATCGTTGCATTACGATAAAGCATCTGATAAATAAAACGAGTTCTTTTAAACGTATAAAAATCCTTCACTCTTCCATCCATAAATACGGTCAATACCGGTGAATCTACCAGACAGACGGTGAATATATACTTATCGGTAAAGATAATTCCAAATGGTATCGTATAAAAATATTCCTTGCCTTTACGCTCTTCTATCGTCGGAATATCCAAGATAATTAATGTATAATTCTCCTCCACCTGTATACGGGAACGTTCCTCTTCATCCAAGGGGCTTTTTAAGTCGTCAACATCAATGTTGAACTGGTCTGCTATCGTAGTTAATTCTTCTGACGTAGGGTTGGTAAGAGCTATCCAGCATCCTTCTTCTGCCACTGCAACCTTGCGAATCCCTGAATCGGTCGTTTTAAAAATTCTTATCATGAGACTTCCCTCTTTCAACAGTTTATAAGATTCCAGCCGGTGCTTCTTTATCTTAGTCTTAATCTTATACTTTTTACCTTATCAAAACGAAAGAAAGAGTCCGTTTCGCGGACTCTTACAGGACTGAAACCGTTTGATTTTATTATAAGAAATATCTAATACTTTGTCAAACGCATTTCTGTTATTTTTCCTCTTTTTTACCTGGTATCAAAAGAATCGTTCCGGCTGGTACAATAAGGTTATATAATATCCGGTTTACTTTTGCCAGCTCTTCAAAACTCATCGAAACATTTTTCAGGATACCTCCTAATGTATCTCCTTCTTTTACTACATACGGCCGGAAGTCTACTTTTCCCTGTCCCCTGCAATCTAGCACGCAGATTTCTTCGCCGGGCTGTAAATTATATATATCTACAAAAGGATTCAGATCAAGCAGCGTCCGTACCCGGCAATGGTATTTCTGTGCAATAGAATAGAGCGTATCTCCTTTTTTTACCGCATATACCGGACCGGGACATTTTCTCTTGTCACATATGTTTACATACACTTTTTCGCTCATAAATGCTCTTCCTTTTTACTTCCTCAATTATAAAATATGATGCTGTTACAAAAGATGTTCCCGCCATACCCAAATAGGTACACTCGGAATCTTTTTTCAAAATTTGTTGTATTTTACGTCCAACTCGTTTATAATAGTTTGGATATTTGGAAAATTACTTACCTTATTATTAATACACATTATTATTAATACACATTTTACTAAAGGAGATGATTGATTAATCATGAAACACGCATTAGGAATTGATATTGGTTCTACTACAGTTAAGGTAACCGTCATTGATGAGAGCCATACTATCCTTTTTTCAGATTACAAACGACATTTTGCAAATATTAAAGGAACATTACAAACTTTATTATCTGAAGCCAGAGCGAAACTTGGGAATCTGACAATTCATCCGACGGTAACCGGTTCTGGTGGAATGTCTATTTCAGAGTATTTACATATTCCGTTTTGTCAGGAAGTAGTCTGTGTGGCAAATGCATTGCAGGACTATGAGCCAAAAACAGATGTTGCAATTGAACTTGGCGGTGAAGACGCCAAGATTATTTATTTTAATAACGGAATTGAACAGCGTATGAATGGTGTATGTGCCGGTGGTACCGGCTCTTTTATTGACCAGATGGCCAGCCTTTTACAGACAGATGCTACCGGTCTTAATGAATATGCCCGTAATTACGATACGCTTTATCCGATTGCTGCCCGCTGTGGTGTTTTCGCAAAGTCTGATATTCAGCCTTTAATTAATGAAGGAGCTACAAAAGAGAATCTTGCTGCTTCTATTTTTCAGGCAGTAGTAAACCAGACGATCAGTGGTCTTGCCTGTGGTAAGCCGATCAAAGGTTACGTTGCATTTCTCGGCGGACCTCTTCATTTTATGCCGGAATTAAAGAATGCTTTTATCCGTACTTTGAATCTAGATGAAGAACATATTATAGACCCACCATATTCTCATCTTTTTGCTGCAAAGGGCGCTGCTCTTAATGCAAAGGAAGAATGCTTTTTTACAATGGATGAGCTTTTAAAAGAATTCGAATCTGATATAAAGCTTGCTGTAGAAGTCGAACGTATGGAACCTCTTTTTAAAGATGAACAGGAATATGATGCATTTATTAAAGAGCATAATCAGTTCAAAGTAAAAAAGGCAGATTTAGCTACATACAGCGGCAAATGCTATCTTGGTATTGATGCCGGTTCCACAACAACAAAACTTGCTTTAGTCGGAGAGGACGGTTCTCTTTTATACCGTTTCTATGATAATAACAACGGAAGTCCATTAAACACAACGATTCGTGCGATGAAGGAGTTAAAAGAACTTCTTCCTCCTTCTGCTAAGATTTCCGGTTCCTGTTCTACCGGTTACGGTGAGGCATTGATCAAAGCCGCATTACAGCTTGATCATGGAGAAGTAGAAACGATGGCACACTATTATGCCGCTGCTTTCTTTGAACCGGATGTAGACTGTATCTTAGATATCGGCGGTCAGGATATGAAATGTATTAAGATCCGCAATCACGCTGTAGATAATGTTCTCTTAAATGAGGCCTGCTCTTCCGGATGTGGTTCTTTCATTGAAACTTTTGCGAAGTCCTTAAATTATTCTGTTGCTGATTTTGCCAAGGTTGCTTTGTTTGCCCCGTCTCCAATTGACTTAGGTTCACGCTGTACTGTGTTCATGAATTCCAAAGTAAAGCAGGCACAAAAAGAAGGGGCAAGTGTTGGTGATATTTCTGCCGGTCTTGCTTATTCCGTTATCCGTAACGCTTTATTAAAAGTAATTAAGCTTACTGATCCAAAACAGCTTGGTAAAAAAATCGTCGTACAGGGTGGTACGTTCTATAATGATGCGGTTCTTCGCAGTTTTGAGCGTATATCCGGCTGTCATGCTGTTCGTCCGGATATTGCCGGTATCATGGGCGCTTTTGGTGCTGCTTTAATCGCAAGAGAGCGAGAAGATGAAACGGGTGATACAAAGATGCTCTCTATTGATGAGATCATCCATCTTGAATACACTACTTCCATGAGCCGCTGTCAGGGATGTAACAACCACTGTATTCTTACTATTAATAAGTTTAACAACGACCGTCAATTCATTTCCGGTAACCGTTGTGAACGTGGTCTTGGTCTTGAAAAAAATCACGAACATGTACCAAACCTTTATGAATATAAATATAAACGTATTTTCGGATATAAATCTTTAAAACCAGACGAGGCAAAGCGTGGTGTGATCGGTATTCCAAGAGTATTGAACATGTATGAGAATTATCCATTCTGGCATACATTTTTTACAAATCTTTCTTTCCAGGTTATGCTTTCTCCAAAGTCATCCAGAAAGATTTACGAGCTTGGTATTGAATCCATTCCTAGTGAGTCTGAATGTTATCCTGCCAAGATCGCGCATGGTCATGTTATGTGGTTACTGCAAAAAGGAATCCACACTATTTTTTATCCTTGTGTTCCTTATGAAGAGAATCAAATGCAGGGCTCTAACAACCACTATAACTGCCCTATTGTAACTTCTTATGCAGAAAACATTAAAAATAACATGGAAGAACTTCGTGACCCGGATGTTCTCTTTATGAATCCATTCCTGGCACTTGATAACGAAGAAGCTTTAAAAGTACGTTTGTACGATGAATTATCAAAACATTTTGATGTGACAAAAGAAGAAATTAACCATGCCGTTGAAGAAGCATATAAAGAAGCTTCTCAAGTAAGAAAAGATGTACAGGCAAAGGGAGAAGAAACTCTTGCTTACCTTGCTGAAACCGGTAAAATGGGTATCGTCCTCTGTGGCCGTCCATACCATATCGACCCGGAAATTAATCATGGTATTCCAGAACTGATCAACTCTTTCGGCATCGCCGTATTAAGTGAAGATTCTATCTGCCATTTAGGTCATGTAGAACGTCCGTTAATCGTATCTGACCAGTGGATGTATCATTCCCGTCTGTATGCCGCTGCAAACTATGCAAAGAAGAATAAACAGCTTGAAGTTATTCAGCTTAACTCTTTCGGTTGTGGTCTTGATGCTGTAACAACAGATCAGGTAAATGATATTATGACCAATTCCGGACGTATTTACACTGTCCTTAAGATTGATGAGGTTAACAATTTAGGCGCTGCCAGAATCCGTATCCGTTCTCTGATTGCTGCGGTAAAGATCAGAAATCGTAAGCACATCGAGCCACATCCGGTTCCGGCAAATATTACAAAAGTAGAGTTTACAAAAGAAATGAAGAAGGATTACACGATTCTGATCCCACAGATGTCTCCAATTCATTTTGACCTGCTTGCTCCTGCCTTCCGTCACTGCGGATACCATGTAGAAATTCTACCGGAAATGGGAAAACAGGCTGTAGATACCGGCTTAAAATATGTAAATAACGATGCCTGCTATCCATCTCTTATCGTAGTCGGCCAGATCATGACTGCCTTAACTTCCGGTAAGTATGACCTCAACAAAACGGCGGTTATTATCTCTCAGACAGGAGGCGGCTGCCGGGCAACGAACTATATTGGCTTCATCCGTCGTGCATTAGAAAAGAATGGGTACGGTCAGATTCCGGTTATCAGTTTAAGTGTACAGGGAATCGAAAAGAATGAAGGATTTAAGTTTACACCTGCGCTCTTAGTTCGTGCACTCCAGGGTGTTATCTACGGAGATTTATTTATGCGTGTTCTTTACCGCGTCCGCCCATATGAGAAGGTAAAAGGTTCTGCGAACCACTTACACGAAGTGTGGAAGAAGCGTTGTATTAAATCTCTTGAAAAGGCACGTTACGGTGAATTCAAGAAAAATATTCGTGGAATCATCCATGACTTTGACAAACTGCCAATTACCGATGAAAAGAAACCTCGTGTTGGTATCGTTGGAGAAATCCTTGTAAAATTCCTTCCGGATGCAAACAATCATCTGGTAGAACTTTTAGAGGAAGAAGGAGCGGAAGCAGTAATGCCTGATTTATTAGACTTTATGTTCTACTCTTTCTATAACAGTAATTTTAAGGCAGAGTACCTTGGAAAGTCTACTAAGGCTGCTAAGTTATGTAATATGGCAATTTCTGCACTGGAGGCTTATCGAGGTTTCCTTCGAAAAGAATTAGAGCGAAGCGAGCGTTTCACTGCACCACCTCATATTAAAGAGCTTGCCGAATACGCAAAACCTATTGTATCGCTCGGTAATCAGACCGGAGAAGGATGGTTCTTAACCGGGGAAATGGTTGAGCTTATCAAACAGGGCGCACCAAATATTGTCTGTACCCAGCCTTTTGCCTGTCTGCCAAACCACGTTGTTGGTAAAGGCGTTATCAAGGAACTTCGCCGTAAATATCCAGAATCTAACATTGTAGCAATTGATTACGATCCGGGAGCAAGTGAAGTAAACCAGATCAATCGAATCAAACTGATGTTAGCAACAGCACAAAAAAAGTTAAATACTGATTGCTAAAATAAAAATTTTTAAAAAATAAAAAAGCTATATACCCCCTGTGCTTCAAAAGCGTACAGAGGATATATAGCTTTTTTATGTAAAACTCACTTTTTCTTTTTTCCTTTTTTCTTTTCACTTTTCCTTCTTTTAAACATAGTCAAGAAAAGCTTCTTCATATTCCTGCCATTTTTCATACCAGATCAGACATTGTTCCTGGTATTCTTCTTCTATTTTTTCAAACTGTTTTTGCAATTCTTCTTTTTTTATTTTCCAATTACCCGATTGATACTCTTCAAAAGTAACGGTCTGCTCTGCTGATTCTATTTCTTCCTGCTGTTTTTCAAGCTGTATCTCATACTTTTCCAGCTCTTCTTTTGCAAGAGCCAGCTGCCAGTCTGTATAGGATTGTTCTGTACTAAATCTTGCAGTCTGATGCCTTTCTTTTGATGGCACAGCGAAAAGTCCTTCTACTAACGCTGTATTTTCTGCTTCTACTACCTCCGCCCACGTCTGGGTTCCCTCTCTTTTTTTCTTTAACATATGAAGGTAATGTTCATAGCCAAACGGATAATACTTTACTCCGTCTTCTTCAAATAATAAAAGGGCATCCGCAACTTTACTGACAAAATATCTGTCATGGGAAATAAAGAGCATCGTACCGGTATACGCTGCAAATGCAGATTCCATCGTTTCTTTTGCCGGCAGGTCCATATGATTTGTCGGTTCATCCAGCACCAGAAAGTTTGGACGACTTTCAAGAATTTCAGCTAATACTAACCTGCTTTTTTCCCCTCCGGACAAATCAGATATTTTCATATTTGCTTTTTGTGAACGAAATAAATACTTTCCCAAAACCTGACGTTTTTCTTTTTCTGTCAACTTAGGAAAACATTCTCCAAAATATTCTTCTACTCTTTTTTCCGAAGATATTTCTCCTGAATGCTGGTCAAAATATCCTGTCATAATTCCATTCCCAATCACGTATTTTCCTGAAATTGGAGGCAGTTCTCCAATAATTGTTTTGAAAAATGTACTCTTTCCCGCTCCATTCGCTCCAAGAACAGCGATTTTTTGTCCTCGTCGTATTCGCAAAGTGAGTTCTTTAATCGGATGTTCTATTGTATATCCAATTTTTAAATGCTCTGTTTCTAATACATTTTTAGCTCCCAATGTAATCGGTTCTAACTTTTCTTTAAAAACATATGCCTCTTCTTTATCAGGTCTTTCCACCCGCTGCATCCGTTCTAATACTTTTTTCTTTGAGCGAGCCATGGATGCCTTTTTCGGCTTATGTTTAAACTTTTCAATCAGTTCATTTAGTCTCGCAATTTCTTTTTGCTGTGCATCGTATTTTTTTTGCTGCACTTCCCGCTGCTTTTCTTTTTGTCTTTTATATTCTGTATAATTTCCAACATAGCGTGTCAGCTTTCCATCGGCAAGTTCATAAATAATTTCTGTTGTGCGATCAACAAAAAAACGATCATGTGAAACCATAATGACTGCCTTCTCATAGGAAGTCAGATACTCTTCCAGCCATTCTACAGATGCTATATCCAGATGATTTGTCGGTTCATCCAACAACAAAATATCCGGTTTTGATAATAAAAGTTTGATAAGTGCTAACTTTGTCTGCTCTCCACCGGAAAACTGTTTGATCTTTTTCTTTTTATCTTCTTTTTGAAATCCAAATCCAGTAAATATCCGGTCATATTCTTTTTCAAAATAATACCGCTCTCTCGAAAAAATATCCTCTTCATTAATAAGAGATATGATTTCCTGCTCTACCGTTTTTTCTACATCCTGAAAACTTTGCTGATGCAAAAACCCAATCGAAAGTTCTCTATCGGTCTTTATTCCTTTTCCAAAGTTTTTATCATCTCTGTCAAGAGATAATTCCCCACTGATAAGACGCAAAAGTGTCGTTTTCCCTGCTCCATTTCGCCCAACGACCGCTACTTTTTCCCGACCTTTTACAGAAAAATCAATATGATCAAGAACTGTCTTTCCTCCAAGAGAAACTGTTCCATTTTCAATCTGATAACGCATTACTATTCTCCTTCGGGCAGCCGGTATACGACATCTCCACTTTTACCACCCGATTTACTGCACAGACAAACACCATAAATTTCCATCGTTTTATCTACAGCTTTACACATATCATAAATGGTAAGAAGCGCAATCTGCACTCCGGTCAGTGCTTCCATTTCTACTCCGGTTTTCCCTGTAGTTTTTGCCTCACATACTGCCGTTACGCTGCAGCTTTCTTCCTGCATAATAAAATCCACTGTTACTGAAGTAAGATTTAAAATATGACATAACGGAATCAATTCGGATGTTTTCTTTGCCCCCATAATTCCGGCAATACGGGCAACTCCCAAAACATCTCCTTTTTTCATATCCTGATTTTTTATTTTTTCGTAACATTCTCTGCTCATACGGATCGAGCCTCTGGCAACGGCGGTTCTCTTTGTTTCAATCTTATCGCTCACATCTACCATAACTGCATTTCCATTTTGATCAAAATGCGTATACTCCATGTTTTTTCCCTTCTGTTTTCTTTCTTATATTTTTCTTCTATTTTTGTTTTTATTTTTTCGTATTTCTTTTTTATTTTCCAAAACCGCAATTCGGGAACGTGCAGACGGAACAGTTTAAGCACAGTCCTCCTTCTCCTAATTCTGCCAGTTCTTCTGCTGTTATTTTATCATCTGCCATCATTCGAGGAAGCGCCAGATCAAAAATCGTTCTTTTTGCATACATAACACACCCCGGCAGGCCGACAATTGGAATATTCTCATTATAATAACTTAATAAAAACATAGCGCCCGGCAGTACCGGTGCTCCGTAAGAAACAATTTTGGCACCGGTATTTTTAATGGCAAGCGGTGTTTTATCATCAGGATCCACACTCATGCCACCTGTACAAAGAACCAGATCCGCTCCTTTTTCGATGAAAGAAAGAATTGCTTTTGTAATCTTCTCATGATCGTCATTACAGATTACCTGTCCGATCACTTCCGTATCATATTCTGCCAGTTTTTCTTTAATTACAGGGGTAAATGTATCTTCGATCCTGTGATAATATACTTCATTTCCTGTAGTAACAATTCCAACTTTTTTATGGACAAACGGTTTTAACGAAAGAATGGTCTGACCTTCACAGACAGCCTTTGCACTTTCCATCTTTTCTTTTTCAATCACGAGCGGAATAATTCTTGTTCCGGCAAGCTTGTCTCCCTTTTTTACCGCAAAATTTCCATGACGGGAAGCAATCATCATCTCACCCATACTATTTACTTTTTTGATTTTATCACTGTTTACTTTCAGCAGCCCATCTATATCTGCCACCAGCTCAATCTTTCCTTCTTTCACCGGTGTCGGATGCATATACTTTCCCTGACACATCTCTCTTAAAATTTCTGCTGCTTCATTCTCATGCAGTTTCTTCTCGCCTTTTTCCCAAATATATACGTTATCCTTTCCAACACTGAGTAATACGGGAATATCCTCCTCCGTAATCACATGTCCTTTCCGAAAAACAGCGTCTTTTGTAACTCCTTTTATAATCTGTGTAATATCATGACACAATACCTGACCTACTGCATCCTGTGTTTTCATTAATTTCATTCTTTTTTCCTCTTTTATATTTATATGCTATAATGTTGGGGTCAAAACTTAACATCTTCAATCAATATGTCAAATGTACCGCCACATGCCATTCCAACTCTGGCTGCTACATCTGCATCCATGACAAAATGAAATAGAAAAGCCTTTCCGCTTCCGATGATTTCACATCCTTTTTCAATGACCTTACTTTCTGCCAGACCACCTCCAACACTTCCCAAAATAGACTTATTTTCAAAAATCAGCATCTTTGCCCCTTCTTTTCTCGGCGAAGATCCCTGTGCTTTTAATATTGTTGCCATTGCGCACGGACGACTTTGTGAAAGCCACTCTGAAAGCACTTCATAATCTAATTCCGTCTGCACTTTTCCATCTGTCTTTTTCGTTCTTTTTGTCAAAATAAGCTCTGCAAGAATCGATACTGCAATTTCTGGCGGCGTTACCCCTTTAATCGGCAGCCCGATCGGATTGTGAACCTGGGCAATTTTTTCTTCTGAAATCCCCATGCCTTTAAACATCGTAAACTGGGCACTTACTCTTCTTTTTGAACCAATCATGCCAAGATATCCCGGCATTTCATGCGTTAAAATATAATAAAGGCAGTCCCCGTCACAACTATGCCCTCTCGTAACAATTGCCACATAATCATTTTTATTAATATGTAATTCCGGAAGCACAGTTTTAAACTCACCACAAATTACATTCTTTGCCTCCGGAAAACGTTCTTCGTTGGCAAATTCCTGTCTCTCATCGATCACCCAGACAGCAAATCCTGTTTTTGCGGCAAACTCACATAGATACTTGGAAATGTGGCCACCTCCAAGAATGATCAGACGTTCTTCTTTCGCAATCGGCTCAAAAAACCTCAGTGTATTCTCCTCTTTTAAAAGAAGCGGCTGATAAGAAAATCCAGGTTCTGCCGGCTCTATAATACTTCTTCGCAAAAAAACTTCTGTATTAGGTGCCGGAACACTCTCTCCTTCTGTTGAAAAAATTTCTGTCACAAGATTACAGACTTTATCTTCTAATAAATACTTTATCAGCTTCTTTTTTAACTGTCCTTCCATCTGTCAAATGTCTCCTTTAATTTTCACTTTCTACATTATAATAACATTATTATAACAACAATATTCTTTTATCTCAAGTTCTACTCTTGCATCACTCGATTAGAAAAACTTTATCTCAGTCGAGAAGACTCCCACCCCTTTCAGGTAGTGAGTGACAGCAAATTTGTCTCAGTGGGAGGCCAATCTCCGACTGAGATAAACGCTCCGCGAGGATGCGCAGTGATTCTGTAAAGAATATGTCAGCTTACGCTGACCAGAATCACGGCCAAGTCTCGCGGCTGCTCGACTTGAATATTTTGCAATTTTACCTGCATATTCTTGCATTTTTAAAAAAACATATTGAAATACTTTTTATTTTATGATATTTTAGTATTGTTTGCTATATAACAATACAGCATTACTCTCTGGAGAGTCTTTACCGCGATGTAAAGCGCCGAAGGTGTACGGCAGTATATCTGCTAATCTCTCAGGCAAAAGGACAGGGCACTATAAATGCATGTTTAACTCTTTTGAGGGCTGATGATGGGTATCAGTCCTTTTTGTGTCTTTAGAAAACTGTAGATTCTTACTTTGCAAAGGCAGTTTCCCCTTTTCCGAGATGATTTTTCAGGAGAATCAATTGTAATATGGTTATTCATATTGTATTTCACACAGAAAAATCTATTAAGAAAGGAAAGATAGAATTATGCCTTTCATGCAATCAGGCATAGTCTGTCAAAACAAGTAATATGTTTGGAACAATCAACACAATCTTAACAAAGATTGACGATTTAGTATGGGGTGTCCCGTTAATCGTCATGATTCTGGCAACCGGTATCTTTCTGACAATCCGTTTAAAAGGTATTCAGGTTCGTAAACTTATCCTCGCTTTTAAGTACATGTTCTCTAATGAAACGGACGGAGAACATGGAGAAATTTCCAGTTTCGGAGCATTATGTACCGCTCTTTCTGCTACGATCGGAACCGGAAACATCGTTGGTGTTGCTACGGCTATCGTTGCCGGCGGACCGGGTGCACTTTTCTGGATGATCGTTGCTGCCACTGTTGGTACAGCTACAAAGTACTCCGAATGTCTTCTCGCCATCAAATACAGAACGGTTGCAGACGATGGACATATTGTCGGCGGACCATTTTATTACATAGAAAAAGGTATGGGCGAAAACTGGAAATGGCTTGCGAAAATCTTTGCTGTTTTCGGTGTTATGGTAGGTCTTTTAGGTATTGGTACCTTCTCACAGATCAATGGTATTACCAGTGCGGTAAATAATTTCTTTGATGCAAACAATGCATGGACTGTACAGTTATTTGGACGAGAATATTCCTGGACAGTAGTTATTGCCGGAATTATTTTAACTATTTTCGTTGCTTTTGTTATCATCGGAGGGCTTCGAAGAATTTCTGCTGTAGCACAGGTTGTTGTTCCATTTATGGCTGTCGCTTACATCATTGCCGCTGTTTTAATTTTAATCCTTAACTATAAAGCGATTCCTGGCGCTGTTGTAGAAATCGTTCAGAGTGCTTTTGGTATGCGTGCGGTTGCCGGTGGTGCTCTTGGTGCTATGATGCTTGCTATGCAAAAAGGTATTGCCCGCGGTATTTTCTCTAACGAGGCCGGTATCGGAAGTGCACCAATTGCTGCTGCCGCTGTACAGACTACAGAACCAGTAAGACAGGGACTTGTATCTATGCTCGGTACAGTTATTGATACTATCATCATTTGTACAATGACTGGTCTTTCTATTGTCATCACTGGAAGCTGGGACAAGGGACTTGAAGGTGTTGCTGTTACAACAAGAGCATTTCAGGTTGGACTTCCTTTCCCTGGAAGGGTATCTGCTTTTATCTTAATGCTCTGCCTTGTATTCTTTGCATTCACTACTATTCTCGGATGGGACTACTACAGTGAAAGATGTCTTGACTATCTTACAGGAAACAATAAAAAAGTAGTTCGTACTTACCGCTGGATCTACATTGCCTGCGTATTTATCGGACCATACATGACTGTTTCTGCTGTATGGACAATCGCAGATATTGTAAATGGTCTTATGGCGATTCCAAACCTGATTGCCCTTCTTGCCTTAAATGGTGTAGTTGTGGCCGAAACGAAAAAGTATTTTCAAAAATTCTGATTGATGGGCTAAGGAAACGAAAACCAGAAATATTATATAGACTAAAATGTGAAGATAGTCGCGGCGCAGAAAATGCCTGACCGGCATTTTTACTTGCTCCGACATCACATTTTAGTCTATATAATATTTCTGGTTTTTACGTTCTTTGGCTCCAGATGAAATCCGTATTTTTGTCTGTGGGAAAGAGGGGATTGTCCATTGTTTTTCAACTGTTCGGTGGGATAAGGCAGGCAGCCGCTGTAATAGAGCTTCCTGCTGAATTGTCAAGAAACTATAATAACGAAAAGAGAATTTTTATAAATATTGCATTTTGTGACTTTGTGCTGCAAAATTTTGACTCTGAAAACTTCGGACTCCTTTTTCCGAAGTTTTCGTTTTTTGAGGCAAAATGGAGCGTTTAGCACAACGGAACAAAATCAAATTTATAAAAATTCTCTTTTCGTTAGAAATCTCCATGAAATTCAGTTAAGTAATCTCCCTTCAGCGGCGTCTGTCTCACTCCCTGCAAATTATATCCTTACTGAAATTTCTTTTTCTCTAAGATATTTTTTCAGGTCCATTATTTCCAATTCTTTAAAATGAAATAAAGATGCTGCTAATGCTGCATCTGCTTTACCTTCATTAAATGCATCGTAAAAATGTTCTTTTGTTCCTGCACCACCGGAAGCGATAACCGGAATTGATACATTTTCTGAAATCATACGTGTCAGTTCTAAATCATAACCTGCTTTTGTTCCGTCACAATCCATACTAGTAAGAAGAATTTCTCCTGCGCCAAGCTTTTCTGCTTTCATCGCCCATTCTACGGCATCAAGCCCCATATCCACTCTTCCACCGTTTTTAAAAATATTCCAGCCGCCATCTTTTCTTCTTTTTGCATCAATAGCAACAACCACACACTGGCTTCCAAATTTATCTGCTGCTTCGCTGATTAGTTCCGGTCGCATAATTGCTGCTGAATTGACAGAAACTTTATCTGCTCCTTCACGAAGAATTGCTTTAAAATCATCTACTGTTCTTATTCCTCCACCAACAGTAAACGGAATGAAAACCTTTTCTGCCACTTTTCGCACCATATCCACTACGGTATTTCTTGCATCAGAAGATGCTGTTATATCGAGAAATACAAGTTCATCTGCCCCGGCCTTATCATATGCTTCTGCAATAGCTACCGGATCTCCAGCATCGATTAAATTAACAAAATTCACACCTTTTACTACTCTGCCGTCATTAACATCAAGACAGGGAATAATTCTTTTTGTAAACATATCTATCTCCTTTTATAACTCCACAAAATTCTTGAGAATCTTCAGACCAATCTCACTACTTTTTTCTGGATGGAACTGACAGGCAAATACATTGTCATGTTCCACAGCTGCATGAATTAATGTAGAATACTCTGTCGTTGCCGCTACATCTTCCTCTCTTCCTGCTTTTAGATAATAAGAATGTACGAAATAGACATACGAGTCCTGTGGGACATCCTTAAAAATCCTTGCATTTTCTTTTATTTTAACAGAATTCCATCCCATATGCGGAATCTTAATCCCCTCTTTATCCGGAATCCTTAAAATCTCTCCCGGCAAAATCCCAAGGCCTTTTACACCTGGTGTTTCATCACTTTTTTCAAAAAGAAGCTGCAACCCAAGACAAATCCCCAAAAATGGAATCTTTCTCTCTACTACTTCGTAAATCACTTTATCAAGTCCATATGAGCGAAGCTTTTCCATGGCATCTCCAAATGCCCCGACCCCCGGCAAGATAACTTTATCACTATTTAAAATCTGCTCACGATCACGTGTGATTATTACCTCTTCTCCAAGATGCAATAATGCTTTTTCTACACTTTTAATATTTCCGGCATCATAATCGATAATTGCAACCATCTTCTTCATCCTCCTGTACTTCATTCCTTTTTATTCTAGTTGAAAAACATTTATTTTGCAAGATTTATCTATAAAAAATTCAAATCTCCACCTTCATTCCTTGTCGAAATTTCATCATTGATTTTTGGTAAGATTTGTTATATGATATTTGTAACAATAGTACATTATAATAATTCCAATCAGGAAAGGGGATACATAAATGAAATCAACATATAATGTAGAATTTGCAGGAAACCAGATTGAAAGCAAAGAGGTTATTGCAAAAGCAAAAAAAGTCTGGGTAGATGCAGGTAATAAAGACCGTAAAGTTAAAGATTTAAAAACGATGGATTTATACCTGAAACCAGAAGAGAACGCCGTATACTACGTATTCAACGAAGAAGAATCCGGAAGTTTTCCACTATATGAATAATACTGATCTGTAGATTTGGTATAGACGAAAAAAAGAAACAATACCATATCCCATCTGCTCTGTAGTCGCTGTGTTTAAGATGCTCGTCCGCATCTTAAACACGCTCCGAAGCCGCATCTGGGATATGGTATTGTTTCTTTTTTTCTGACTATCGCAAATCCATAGCTGGTAAGAATGGGAATTCTCCAGAGGGATACGGCTATCCATGGAATTAAATTCTAAAGGATTGACATTCAAATGGTTGGTTCAAGGATGCCCCGGCATTCTTGTTGGGGCTGTCGCACCAAAAACAGCCCTACCCTATGGCAGGGATTCATGCATTGCATGGAATCGCTGCCATATTTTTACGAACAAGCGTGGGCCCTATGGCATAATCGCAGACGACTTGCGTTTTGATACTCAACTTTCGAACGTTTATGGAAACGCCATTCGCGCTAAACTCGCTACCGCTCAGACAACGCGCTCGGTGGCAGGTTCGTTCTCAAGTTT
>NZ_VULP01000039.1:0-27302 GCF_009697165.1 Anaerobutyricum soehngenii
AGCATTGTTTTGGTGTGCCGTCAAGGGTGGCGTACGCTGCCGAAAGCTAACATATCTGCAATTTTCAAGGTTCCGATGGAGCCTTTTTTTCAGCTCCATTTTTTCATAGGCTACTTTACACTACCTTTTTATTTGTAGAGTTTAATTTTAACATTTTATTCGACGAAAAACAACAAAATATTAAGGGAAAATAGATAATAGATACGAATTGTCTATATATTTCGACAAAAAGAAAAAATTATCTAAAGATTATGTTATGAAAAAGTATAAGCTGTGAATAAAGAAAAAGTACACTTTTTTTATTGTATGAATAAGGAAGACAGAAGGTGTATAAAGACAGAAAAATTGTGAAATATGCTTGTTTTTTTGCATAAATATTGCTACAATATAAACAAAGATATGCATAATTATCTATGTCGATAGTGTGTCTTGGTGATGTACTCACAAAGGTAAGTGCAATAAAGACTCCGAGAGTACATAGTATTGAAAGGGGTGATATTTATGAAGAAGGTTATAACAATCAGCAGAGAATTTGGAAGTGGCGGTCATGATATAGGAATGGAAGTAGCAAAGCGTTTGAATATTCCGTTTTATGATCAGGAGATCGTGGATAAAGCTGTTGCAGAGAGTGGCTTTACGAAAGAGTTTATAGAAGAACATGGCGAATACAGTACACTTTCTTCTGTATTACTTGGAACTTCCGCACCTTTTGACAGCTATTATTATGCAGAGGATCCTCAGGATAAGATTTTTAAGATTCAGCGCAGGATTATTAAGAAGTTTGCACAGGAAGGTCCATGTGTTATTGTAGGAAGATGTTCAAACTATATTTTAGAGCAGGCAGATATTGATAGTTTTGATGTATTTATCAAGGCAGATATTGAAAAGAGAGCGGAGAATGTAGCGGACAGAGTTGAACTGAAGGGAGACGAATTGATTAAGTTCCTTCAGAGAAGAGATCATAAGAGAAGGGTATATTATCGTTTCTATACTAGGAGAAAATGGGGCGATTATCACGACTATAATATGATGCTGGACAGTGGAATGATTGGCAAGGATAAATGTGTTGACATGATTATTAGTGCGATTGGTGAATGATAGCATATAATAATATGAAAGGAACTTGATAAGGTAAGATGAGTTTAAAAGCAGGACATTTCAGAAGAAGAGATGCCCTGCTTTTTCCGATTAGCCTTCGGTGGGATTGAAAGGAATTAGAAAATGAAGATTACACAATGTAAATATGGGCATTATTATGATAAAGCGTATTTTGCCAAATGCCCACATTGTTATAGAAAAAATGGTGGCAGGGATGAGGACATCATAATCAAAGACGTAAAATTAACTGCCAATTTATCAGATACAAATCAGGTAACAAAAACGCAAGATAAAAGAGAAAGTAACCGAAAGAATGTGAAACGTTGGATTGGAGAAGCGTGGGATGAATTAGAGGAAATCTTAGCGGATGAAGAAAGTGAGCCTGAAGAAAAAGAAAGGCAACAGCATAAAAAGAAAAATGAGTCATATAAAACAGGAGAATTATTAACAGGAAATGCAGAAAGCTATATGCTTTTTGCTGCGATGCCTCTTAAAGTAATCAAAAATCAGGAATTCTGTATGGATTTTTGCCTTTTTCCAGAAAAGGAATGGGAGACAGGTGCGAAGATGCTCGCTTTTAAAAGCCAGGAAAGTATACGGGATTTAAAGCCGATGCAGATGATATTACCGGCTTCTGCAGTATTGCATATTTTGTACAAAGAAGAAGAGATTTTCTGTAAAGAGATTGAAATCAGCACAGAAAAGAAAAATGAATTTTTTACATTTCCTGTTACGGTAACGGATACAAGGGACCGTCGTTTTCATATGGTGAAGGTTGTTTTTGAGGTAAAGGAACAAAATATTGAAATTCCACTGTATTTAATGCCTAATCCGTAGAAAAAACCGGGAAGTTATGGAAAACATTCGTGGAACTTTATTATTGCGATTTTAGAGAAATACTTATATAATAAGATATAATGTAACAGTTTTGTAATAAATTCAGTCTGTATAAGTTGCAAATGAACCAAATAAGAGTAAAGTTCTGATGTAGATAAAGATTGAATTGTTTATAATATATCTGAAGAGATAAAATATAATTATAAAGGAGAAGTATAATGAGTGATATGACCCATCTTGATGAGTTGGAAGCAGAAGCGATATACATTATGCGAGAAGTTGTAGCAGAATGTGAGAAGCCGGTAATGCTTTATTCTATTGGTAAAGATTCTTCTGTAATGCTTCATTTAGCATTAAAGGCTTTTTATCCAGAAAAGCCACCGTTTCCATTTTTACATGTAAACACTACATGGAAGTTTAAGGAAATGATTGAATTCAGGGATAAAATAGCTGAGAAATATGGACTTGATATGATCGAGTATATTAATGAAGAAGGGGTTAAGAAGGGGATTAATCCATTTGACCATGGTTCTTCTTACACAGATATTATGAAGACGCAGGCTTTGAAGCAGGCGCTTGATAAATATGGTTTTACAGCAGCCTTCGGTGGCGGAAGAAGAGACGAGGAGAAATCCAGAGCGAAGGAGCGGATTTTCTCCTTCCGTAATTCCAGTCATGCATGGGATCCGAAGAATCAGCGCCCGGAGATGTGGAAGCTTTATAATACAACAATCCATCAGGGCGAGGAGATGCGTGTATTCCCTATTTCTAACTGGACAGAAAAGGATATTTGGCAGTATATCAAGCGTGAGAAGATTGATATTGTGCCATTATATTTTGCAGCAGAAAGACCTTTTGTCAGAAGAAACGGCAATATTATTATGGTTGATGATGATCGTATGAGATTAGAACCGGGAGAAAAGATTGAGCATGGAAAGATTCGTTTCCGTACACTTGGATGTTACCCATTAACTGGTGGAATCGAAAGTGATGCAGATACTTTAGATGCTATTATTGATGAGACATTAAGTGCAGTATCTTCGGAGAGAACCAGTCGTGTTATTGACAGTGACGGTGGAGCAGCCAGTATGGAGAAGAGAAAAAGGGAGGGTTATTTCTAATATGAACAGTCTTCTTAAGTTTATTACGTGCGGCAGTGTAGATGATGGAAAGTCTACCTTGATTGGACATATGCTTTATGATGCAAAGTTACTTTTTGCAGATCAGAAAAGAGCATTAGAACTTGATAGTAAAGTAGGTTCCCGTGGTGGAGCAATTGATTATTCGCTTCTTCTTGACGGTTTAATGGCAGAAAGAGAACAGGGGATTACGATCGATGTCGCATATCGTTATTTTACAACAGAACATCGTTCCTTTATTGTAGCGGATACACCGGGGCATGAAGAATATACAAGAAATATGGCAGTAGGAGCTTCTTTTGCAGAGCTTGCAGTTATTCTTGTAGATGCTACACAGGGCGTTCTTGTACAGACAAGACGTCATACAAGAATCTGTTCGCTAATGGGAATTGAGCATTTTGTATTTGCGGTAAATAAGATGGATTTAATTAATTATGATGCAAATCGTTTTGAGAAGATTGAGCGCGAAATCAAGATGATGGCAGCAGAGTATGATTATAAATCGATTAAGATTCTTCCAGTTTCTGCAACAGAGGGAGATAATGTTACTGTGAAGTCAACAAAGATGCCATGGTACAAAGGAGAGTCTCTTCTCACATATCTTGAAAACATTCAGGTACATGATGATTCTCTTGAAAAAGGATTTACGATGCCGGTGCAGAGAGTGTGTCGTCCTGACCGAACTTTCCGCGGCTTCCAGGGTCAGATTGAATCAGGCCAGATCAAGGTTGGAGATGAGATTATTGCCCTGCCATCTAATGAGAAGGCAGAAGTAAAGGGTATTCTTGATGCAGGTAAAGAAGTGACAGAAAGTAGTCGTGGACATGCAGTAACCATTTCTCTTGACAGAGAAGTTGATGTATCAAGAGGTTGTGTTCTTGTTCATAATGCGAAACCAAAGACGGGTAATCTGTTTACAGCAAAGATTTTATGGATGGATGATACACATCTTGTTGCCGGTAAGAACTATCTTTTAAAACTTGGAACAAAGATGATTCCGGCTGTTGTTATGAACATTAAGTATAAGATTGATGTTAATACAGGGAATGAAGTACATGCAGATGCTATTTATAAGAATGAAATCGCAGCCTGTGATATTGCAGTTTCTGATAAGATTGTTTTTGAGAAATTCAAAGACAATCATGCATTAGGCTCCATGATTCTTATTGACAGAATTACGAATATGACTTCTGCCTGTGGTGTTATCATGCATGCCTTAAGACGTACAGATAATCTTACATGGCATGAGATGGATATTACAAGAGAATTCCGCGCACAGCAAAAAGGACAGACACCTAAGACCATCTGGCTTACCGGTCTTTCCGGTTCCGGCAAGTCCACTCTTGCAAATGAGCTGGAGAAGCGTCTTGTGGCTCTTGGTAAGCATACAATGCTTTTAGATGGGGACAATGTACGTATGGGATTGAACAAGAACCTTGGCTTTAAAGAGGCAGATCGTATCGAGAATATTCGTCGTATTGCAGAAGTGGCTAAGTTGATGAATGATGCCGGGCTTATTGTAATTACATCGTTTATTTCCCCATATGTACGTGACAGACGTAACGCAAGAGAGATTATTGGAGAAGACAGCTTTATTGAAGTATACGTAAGTACACCGGTAGAAGAGTGCGAAAAGCGTGATGTTAAGGGCCTTTACAAGAAGGCAAGAACAGGAGAAATTCCGAACTTTACAGGCATATCCAGCCCATATGAAGCACCGGAACATCCGGAAGTTACGATTGATACGACAGGAAAGAGCCTTGAAGATAGTGTAGATTATGTTATGGCACAGTTGGAAGAAAAGTTAGGTTAAGAGTTATTTAATGATAGATTCACAGATAAAGGAGAGAGAAATGCCGACTCTATATTTGCATATTGGAACACCTAAAACTGGGACAACTGCGTTACAGAATTTTTTGCCAGCAAATGAGGAAGTGCTGGAACAACATGGAATTTGTTATCCGGATTTTGGATTTAGATACACTGGTTTAGGTGTACACAGAAATGGTCATTTTTTAGTTACCGGTAATTATAAAGATGAGTTTGGTAACAGAGTTCCTGAAAAGGAAGAAGCAGATTATCAAGAAGGCTTAAGAAAACTAGAAGAAACTGGAAAGAAGTTTTCTAAAATTATTTTATCCGATGAAGGAATCTGGAAGCAGAGTATTACAGATCGTGAGAATTTCTGGGAAAGATTAAATAAAGATTTAAAGAGAATCGGATTTGATATTAAGATTGTTGTATATTTTCGCCGCCAGAATTTATTTGTTCAGTCACATTGGGCTCAGAAGATAAAAGAAGGAGAAGAATATAATTTCCATGAATATTTAGAATCTCCGATATTTACAGAATATCCATTAGATTATTATGAATATATGCATATGCTTGCAAGTATATTTGGAAAAGAAGCATTAATTATCCGTGTATTTGAGAAAAAACAGTTTACAGGAGAGAATCATACAATACAAGAAGATTTTCTGAATATATTTAATCTTAAAATGAGTGATGGATTTGTCGTAGAACAAGCAGTTTATAATACTAGCTTTGAAGGGGATTATTTAAAAATAAAAGAGATTTTAAATAATTTGCCTGAATTTAAGAGTAATAAGAATTTATTAATCAGTAATATGAAGAATATTCAGGATGAAAAAATCTTTGAACATAATTACAAAAAGTATACGTTCTTTAAACCGGGTGAAGAAGAAGAATTTATGGAGCATTTTAATTCTTCAAATAGTATGGTTGCAAAAGAATTTTTAGGGAGAGAAGATGGCAGACTTTTCTATGATGATATAAAGGATTATCCAGAATATCAGGTAGATACCTATCAGTTGCTTTGTGATGTAATACTTGTATACGGTAGAATGGTGAATCTTCTTAATGAAAAGTGTGAGGCACAACTTGCAGAACTTAATGCGTTAAAGGCGAAGGTTAAAGAAGAAAAAGCACAACGAATAGAAAAAGATGCAGAGTTAAGAGCAAGGATTGTTGAATTAGAGCAGACTTCTCTCTGGTTCCGTCTTCGCAGAAAATGGAGACATATTACTGGAAAAGATGCGCAGTAGAAGGATATTATGTATTGCATGATACGTATTCTGGAACAAGAATGACTCGACATTCTTGAATATTAAAAATGCAAAAAGACCAAGGGTATAGTTCAAATGGTGTAAATCCATACCCTTGGTCTTTTATATTGCCTGGTAAAAGTGGATTCAAAAATATTTCATATATTTCCTATTGAAATAATATGAAATATGAGGTAATATAAAGAAAATCAAAAAGATACGTGTAAGTCAAATGGTGGTTAGAAAATTTTTACATTGCAGTTTTTTGAATATCCATATATAATGAAAGGCAATATAATATTATGAATGTAACAGCAATACAGATATCAGACAAAAGACAAATAGTAAAAACAAGTGATGAGAGTATAAAGATGAGAAAGTTTATTTCCATGACTGCGACTATGCTAAAAATAGGATTTATCGGTTTTGGTGGAGGAAGTGCCCTGATTCCGGTAATTGAAGAAGAAGTCGTAGAGAAGGATAAGATTGTATCAGAAGAAGAATTTAATGACGATGTAATGATCGCAAGTATAACACCGGGAGCGCTTCCTGTGGAAGTCGCAACAGGAATTGGAAGACAGGCCTCCGGTTTAAAAGGAATGGCGGCAGCGGCGACAGCGATGGCATTACCGGGTGCATTGTTAACAGTATTATTACAGGCGGTTATTTCCAGTGCCGGAAGTATGGTAAAGTCACAGATTAACTATCTTTCGGTTGGAATTTCTGCATTTATTATATTAACTTTATTAGCCTATTCTTTAGGAACAGTTCGTCAGGCTGTTAACAAGAGAGAAGGACAGTTGTATAGCCTGATTATTTTAGGAGTATTTTTGCTTTCCGGTGAAAAGAGTATTTATCAGTTATTTGGATTGAATATAAAACCAATATTTGCACTCTCAACAATTCAGGTACTTGGTGCTGCGTTTTTTGTAATCTTATTTACAAAGGGACATATCCGTTGCTTAAGGAGATCGATACCGGCGGTGATCATTACGGGGTGTTATCTATTATGTGTGGGAAGTGCACATATTATACCACTGGCAGCGAAACCATTTATATTGGCACTTATGGCAGTATTAGCAGTACTTGGCTTGGCGCAGTCCGTATTAGAAAGTCCACAGAAAAAGGCTTTTCCGGTAAAGAGACTTGTAACATCTGTAGGTTTTTGGCTTATATTTGTAGCAGTATTTTCTATACCGGCAATGTTCCTAACTGCAAAGGCTTTGAGATTTATCGGAATGGGATGGTTATCTTCTGTTATGTCTTTTGGTGGAGGAGATGCTTATCTTTCTGTAGCACAGGGATTATTTGTAGAAGGCGGAGTAATTAATAATGCAGATTTCTATGGAAATGTAGTATCAGTAGCGAACGCACTTCCAGGCTCTATTCTTTGTAAGATACTTACCGGTATCGCATATGATGTAGGATATAATCTGAATGGTTCTATCATTGAGGGATTGTTTGTGGCACTTTCGGGATTTGCCTGCAGTGTAGCAGCATCCGGAGCAATCTTTGAATTAGTATTCTGTGTATATGAGAAGTACGAAAGTCTTCAGATATTTGCTGTAGTAAAACACTTCATCCGTCCGATTATTTCTGGTTTACTGCTTACAGTAGCTGTATCATTGTATACATCTGGAATTTGCGGACAGATTCAGGCAGGCAGCGGAAGTAATATAGCACTGATTATTACATTGCTGGTACTTGCCGTAAATCTTATATTAATGAAGTTACAGAAAAATGGCAAGAACATACACCTTATTTGGAAAATCCTCATATCTGCAGGAATATCCTTTATTGGATGCAATATTCTTTAAAATTCTAGTTTGCGAAGGCAAACGAGACGCCCACTGACCGTATCGGAAAGTCTCTGGGGCATCTGTCTGTTCATCACGTTAGCTGCGCTGACAACCTAGAATTCATATTCCATAGCGTTGGAGTAGATTCTGTCATGTTCGAGTTCTTTTAAGATAGTGGCTCTGCGACTGCCAACTAACAGTGTTTTATTGTATTTGAAGTACCGTTCGCATCCGTTTTCTGTGATGAAGCGTGAGGCGTCAGGGTCCATGGTGAGTTCAGTGATAAATACAACCATTTCCTGACCTTCTCCGAAGGCTTCTTCCATGAATGTAAAAGCATTTTCCAGTGCGGAAGATGCTTTTTTTATTGTGTCTGTGCGAAGCTGGCATTGTTTATCGAAACCAGTTTTGGCGAAGAGGAAGGCTTCTTTTGGTGCGAGGGTGGAGTCCGAGGTCCATGTGGAAAGTAATTCCAGTAATTTTAACTGGAAATTTTTCTGTTCCGGGGTGGTGAGTCCGGCTTTGTTTTCCTGATCATATTCTTCTGTTTTTCTCTGAAGAAGGGTGTGATACGATCCGTTTTCTTTTAACTCTTTTTGATAGTGTTTTAAAAATTCATAGGCTTCTGTGGTTAAAGCATCTTCGGTCAGGGCTTCGGAAATATAGTTGTGGAGTCCACTCAAAAGGAGTTCTACACAGCTTAAGTGCTCATCAAAGGAGGCACGGAACAGTTTAGCGTAGATGTCAGCACTGGTCTGTCCTGTAAGAATGCAGCTGATGTCATAATTATCCCGATATTTCTGATATAAATCATAATAGGCAGCAACGTCTTTTGCGATATCCTCATGCTGAATAAACTGGTGGATGATATCCTCGTCGACTTTAATAGAAAGATCTTCATAAGTCTGAATCAGGCTGCTTAAATCTTCCCAGCCTCTGGCGGTGACGAACTGGATACCGTCCACGTCATTTTCTGTCCGGTAGAAATTATGCGGACGGAGTTCTAAATAACTTAAGATAAATGGATGCAGATGTCTTGCTCTGGCATAGCCTTTGAATACATCAAGATCTGCTTCGATATTGATTTTTCGAACACGGTCTAAGGTTACGAAGTCAAAGTCATGAACACTTCGGTTATATTCTGGCGGGTTTCCTGCGGCAACAATGATCCAGCCTTCTGGAACCGCCTGATTTCCAAATGTTTTACATTGCAGAAACTGAAGCATTGTTGGCGCGAGGGTTTCCGAAACGCAGTTAATTTCATCAATAAAAAGGATACCTTCTTTTTTGCCGGATTCCTCCATGTACTGATAAATACTGTAGATGATTTCGCTCATTGTATACTCTGTTACAGAGTAAGATTTGCCATCAAATGTTTTTTCTTTGATGAAGGGCAGACCAACGGCACTCTGTCTTGTGTGATGGGTAATGGTATACGCAACAAGACCGATATTGCATTCCTGGGCAATCTGCTGCATAATCTGTGTTTTTCCGATTCCGGGAGGACCCATCAACAGGACAGGACGCTGACGAATGGTAGGGATGCTGTATTGTCCGTAGTTGTCTTTTTTTAGATAGGCACGGATGGTATTTTTTATGTCTTCTTTTGCTTTTTTTATATTCATAAGATGAAATCCTTTCATGTTAAATCTTCTTCATGCAAAACTAACTTCATAGCCCAGGCTGGTATATCCGGGTGTTCTTCTTCTCCTAAAAATAAAAATACGGTTTCGTAAGGTGGTCTTTTTGCCGGAAAAATCCCTTTTCCATCGGTGAAATAGAGAACCCCTTTTAGTTGGTGAAATTCTCCGTTTTCGAGGAGCGTATTAATATAAGAAAAAGCCGGACGAAAGTCTGTTCCACCGCCACCGATTAATTCAAAGTTGTGAAGCAGTGCCTGAATATCGTGTGGGTCTTTAATAACTGTGTCAGAGTGTACCTGATTATCACATTGAATAATTCGAACCTGACTTTTATGAAAGAAGCTGTCACGTTCCTGAATAATCTGAAATGTTTCCTGAAGGAACTTCTGCACAAGCGGACCGTTTGTAGAATAGCTGGTATCAATGACAATAATAAATTCAGAAATTTTCGTAACTTCCCGACTTTCTAAAGGTTCGATTAATGGCATATTTTTATACAGTCGCAGACCATAGGAGTAGTAGTTTAAGTCAAATTCATCATAATCACAATGCAGCTCTTCCTGAAGAACCGTAAACTTTCTCAGAAAATCTTTATAAGAACGGCGGCTCTTGCCTTCTTTAATCTGTGCTTTTATGGCTTCGGCACCAGAGGCAGTATGATCACCCCGGAGATTTAATTCCTGTTTCATTCGACGGCTGATCTTATCCCAGGACTGCCCGGCTTTTGCAGCGGAAGGAGAACGGGAAGGATCTTTTGGCCAGAATCTGTGGTCATCTGTAAAGAACTCCATTGTAAGCTGATTTAACCGATCAGGATTTTCAGTCACATCGGAGAGAAGATAGTGATAAATATTTGCTGCTGTAACAGGAATGTTCTGTTTTTCAAAATCATTATAAATGTTTGTCCGGATTCCGGATAATGCACGTTTTACACTTTTTTTGTCAAAGGAATCGATAATCCATTCCACAGCAATGTCGCAGGAAAGGTTCCATAGATCAGAATCACGGTTTCCACGAATCCACAGATGCCGGAAAATACAGTGGAAAACGCTGTGGAGCACGGCTCGGTTCAGGAAAAGAGGATTGGAACGAAAGACTCGCAAAATCTGTTCCGGCGGAAAAAAGAGTGAGATTCCATCGGTTGCCGTAGAACGAAGAGATTCCTTTGGAGTTAATATAAGAGTGGAAATGGCGACATCAAGATAACGAAAGTCGATGTATAATTCGTTCTCAATTAAATCAAGAATCTTAATGCACATTTCATTTTCCCATTCTGTCTGGGTCATATGCTCACCTCTCTAAAAATCAAGATCAAATTCAAAAGTTTTTTCAGAAAATATATTATGTTTCTGTTCCATCAGAAAGGCATTTCCCTCACTCCAGTCAGTTTCAATACAGTGTTCCATCGCTTCAGAAAGCACCGTCATATCTGGAGAAAAATGCTCGCAGATAAATTGAAGAAGAGAAAAATCTTTTGATTTTATTGCAAGAGAAAAAGCGGTATTCAAATGTGTTTCTATTGCAGTTTCATATTTCTCTTTAAATATATTTTCCAGTCCGGAAGGCCAGCGGAGACGGTTTAAAGCAATCTTACAAAGAGATTCCGGTGATTCGACAGTGAGTGCATTATCAAAGCAGGAATCATACTTTCTGTAATTAAGAACGCTGTTTTCAAAACTTTTTCTCATACGGAAGCCTTCTCCGTGAATACTGCGGCTGAAGATATGGGCCGGAGAGATTTCATCAAGCCACTCATAGTATTCGGGGAAAAATAGTATGCTTTCTGGAGTGGATGAATCATTCGGGTAGAAAGAAACTGTAATATTTTCTGCAATACGTTCTAAGATAAGGGATAATTCACTTGGCTCCGTATCCTTCCCGCGGATAATTAAGTGTTCCAGATGATTATCATTCATAAATTCATCGCTGCCGATACCGGAAATCCTGGTACCCACAGATAATTTCCTTAGCTTGCGACAGTTGTAAAATGCAGCATTGTGCAGTGTGGTTATCTCCTCCGGCAGAGTAACTTCTTCAAGAAATGTGCCATCAAGTTCTGTTCCAAAGAGAGAAAAATCAAAGGAAGGCTCATTGAATGAAAGCCCATTTTCCTGTGTAGTAGTCACATTTCTTATATCGATAAAAATAGATTTATATATTTTCTCAGGGAATTTGGGACGGGAGCGGGAAAAACAATAGGCTCCAATCTCCGTAATCTTTTTCCCGTTTAGCTGGTCGGGAACAGTTAATACGGGGCTGTTTCCAAAACAGCGAAGAAGTCGTATCCCGGACCCGGCAGGTTCCCATAAGAAAACGAGAGTATTATTTATTATATTATTCATAGCAAAAATCCTATTATAGTAAAGTTAAAATGTTTCTTTAGAATCATACCACAAAAACAGGAAAAAGGAGTGAGAGAAGTAAAAAAATATGATAAACTATGGGAAAACCATATAAATATACTCGAAATGAACAGACAGGAGGATACAATGAAAACAATTGGATTCATCGGAATGGGAAATATGGCAGGAGCAATCGCTGCAGGAATTATACAGAAAGGCTTAATGAAGAAAGAGGAAGTTTTTGCATATGCACCACATTATGACAAGCTTGTTGCAAACGCAGAAAAGATTGGCTTTACACCATGCAGGGAATTAAAAGAACTTGTTGCAAAAACAGATACACTTGTGATGGCCTGCAAGCCATATCAGATAGAAGGAGTCCTTTCTGAAATTAAAGAAGAATTAAAAGGAAAAGCATTAATTTCTATTGCGGCAGGATGGAATTATGATAAATATCAGGAATTTCTTGATGAGAGTACACGTCTTCAGTTTATTATGCCAAATACACCGGCAATGGTAGGAGAGGGTGTCCTTTTATTTGAAGAAAAGAATTCTCTTTTAGAGGAAGAGAGAGCAGAAGTGAAGAAGCTTTTTGAGGCACTGGGAATCGTAATTGAACTACCAGTACATTTGATGGGAATCGGAGGGGCACTTACAGGATGCGGACCAGCATTTATTGATCTTATCATCGAAGCATTAGGAGATGCCGGAGTAAAATATGGTGTTCCAAGAAAACAGGCATATGAGATGGTTTCCCAGATGATTCTTGGAAGTGCAAAGCTTCAGCTTGAAACGGGTGAACACCCAGGTGTATTAAAGGATAATGTATGTTCTCCGGCAGGAACAACGATTTGTGGAGTGGATGCATTAGAACATGCAGGAATCCGTGCAGGATTTATCGATGCGATTGATGCGATTATGAATAAATAGCAGGAAGACCAGTAGTGAAAAGAAAATCGAGGAATAAAATATAATGAGATATGGAAAGTTTTTACCAGAGAATGGAACAATCGGTTTTGTTGCACCATCATTTGGCTGCAATATCGAACCGTATAAAAGTGCGTTTGCCAATGCACAGAATATATGGATGGAGGAAGGCTATTCCTTAAGTCTTGGACCAAATGTTTATGAAGGATGTGGAATTGGAATCAGTAATACACCGGAAAAGTGTGCCAGGGAATTCAACGACTGGTATGCAAAAGAAGATGTAGATGTTCTGATTTCTTGTGGCGGCGGAGAATTAATGTGTGAAATACTGCCTCATGTAGATTTTGAAAAGATTCGCAAGGGAGAACCGAAATGGTTCATGGGATATTCAGATAATACCAATCTTACATTTCTTTTGGTAACGCTTTGCGATACGGCTGCCATTTACGGACCGTGCGCGGCAGCCTTTGGTATGAATCCGTGGCATGAATCACTGAAAGATGCCATGGGAATATTAAAGGGGAGCAATCAGAGCGTTCATAATTATGAGAAATGGGAAAAAGAAGGATTAAAAACAGAGGAAAAACCTCTGGAACCATACAACGTAACAGAACCGTTTGCTCTTTGTACATGGACTCCGGAAGCCGGATTGTCGAAAGAAAATAAGCAAAATATTCAAATAGAAGGAAGACTGTTGGGTGGATGTCTGGACAGCCTTGCAACTTTATGTGGAACAAAGTTCGATCAGGTAAAACAGTTCAATGAAACTTATAAAGAAGACGGTGTAGTATGGTTCTTAGAAGCCTGTGATCTTAATGTAATGGGAATTCGCAGAGCCTTATGGCAGCTTGATGAAGCAGGATGGTTTCAGAATACAAAAGGATTCCTGATTGGTCGCCCATTATGCTATGGAGAAGAATTCTTCGGACTCGATCAGTACAAGGCAGTTATTGATATTTTATCGAAATATAATGTACCGATCATCATGGACTTAGATATCGGACATTTACCTCCAATGATGCCATTAGTCTGTGGAAGCAAGGCAAAAGCAATTGTTGAAGACAATTCTATAAAAATAGATATGGAGTATGAATAAGGCATTTACAAGCAATATGCCAATTAGATAATAATAAAGCCAGATAAAAAATGGACTTAAATAAAACAGACCAGTAAAGGAGAATGATTATGAAATTAATATCATGGAATGTGAACGGGCTTCGAGCTTGTGTAAAAAAAGGATTTGAGGACTTTTTTAAAGAAGCAGATGCAGATATCTTCTGCGTGCAGGAAACAAAACTTCAGGAAGGACAAATTGATTTTGCACCGGAAGGTTATGAATGTTACTGGAATTATGCGGAGAAAAAAGGTTATTCAGGGACAGCAGTGTTCACGAAAAAACATCCAATAAAAGTGTGGAATGGAATCGGAATAGAAGAACACGATCAGGAAGGAAGAGTAATTACTTTAGAATTTGAAGACTTTTTCTTTGTTACAGTCTATACACCAAACTCCCAGTCTGAATTAAAACGTTTAGAATACCGTATGAAGTGGGAAGATGACTTTAGGGAGTATTTACAGGAACTTGATAGAGAAAAACCTGTTATTATGACAGGAGATCTCAATGTGGCACATGAAGAGATTGACCTTAAAAATCCAAAAACAAATAAAAAGAATGCCGGTTTTACGCAGGAAGAAAGAGATAAATTTACGGAACTTTTAAATGCAGGATTTGTTGACAGCTTCCGTTATCTTAATCCGGAACTTGCTGGTGCCTATACATGGTGGTCTTATCGTTTCAAAGCAAGGGAAAAAGATGCGGGCTGGCGTATTGATTATTTTGTAGTATCTGAATGTTGGAAAGAAAAAATCCAGGATGCAGTAATCTATAAAACAGTGATGGGATCGGATCATTGTCCAATCGGATTAGAAATATAAAGTATGCCGGGGCATTCTTGAATCTTAAGAGATAGGACGTGAAGGAATAGAGGAGGTTTAAGAGAAGGTTATGGAAAAGATATTGATTGTCGTAGATATGCAAAAAGATTTTGTGGATGGTTCTCTTGGAACGAAGGAAGCACAGTCTATTGTTCCAGCTGTTAAAGATAAGATCGAGAATTTTGAGGGGGACATTATCTTTACAAAAGATACACACGAAGAAGATTATTTAAATACACAGGAAGGACAGAATCTTCCGGTAGTTCATTGTATCAGGGGAACGGTTGGACATGAGATTATAGAGGAACTTCAACCCTATACAAAAAGAGCATTAGCTATATTTGAAAAAGAAACTTTCGGTTCACGTAAATTGGCAGGCTTTTTAAAAGAACTTCATAAAGAAAAGAAAATAGAGTCTATAGAGCTTATTGGATTATGTACAGACATTTGTGTTGTTTCGAATGCCTTGCTTATAAAAGCATTTCTGCCGGAAGTACCGATATCTGTAACGGCTGGCTGCTGCGCAGGAGTTACACCGGAAAAACATAAAAGTGCATTAGAAACAATGAAATCTTGTCAAATAGAGGTGAGGTAGACGAAAGCGAAGAAACCACCATATATGGTGGTTTCTTCGCTTTCTGTCTTTGGGGAGCGAGGGGATTCGGTTAGGAATCTTCTACTTGCTCTAAAGAGTAGTATGGGTCGGACTTTTTTGTTTTTAGATTATGAATACTTCTTAATCAAATTCATTATAATAGGAATGGCTCTGTTGAGTTTACTTTCTTTTAAGGTCTGAATATATTCTTCACGTTCATCATAAACATACTGCACTGCTTTTAACAAAGTGTTGCTTGTGAGTTCTTCTTCCTGAAGTACGTAGCTGTATCCGGACTTTTCGAAGGAAGCAGCATTTAAAAGCTGATCTCCTCGACTCTGGGAGGCAGGAAGCGGAATCAGAATATTAGGCTTCTTAAGAGCAAGAAGCTCACAGATCGCATTCGCCCCGGCTCTGGAGATAATTAAATCTGTAGCTGCAAATAAATGTGTTAATTCTTTTTTTGCATATTCGAATTGCTTATAGCCCTTTGTACCATCGAGGGAAGCATCATAGTGTCCCCGTCCGCATAAATGAATAATCTGGAACTGTTTTAATAATTCATTTAGATTCTCACGAATGGAATTATTAATTGCAACAGCACCGAGACTTCCACCCATTACAAGAAGAACCGGTTTGGAATCATCAAATCCACAGAGACGCAGCCCCTCCTCTTTATTGCCGGAAAATAACTCCTGACGAATTGGAGAACCGGTTAAAACAGCCTTGCTTTCCGGGAGGTGTTTTAGTGTCTCAGGGAAGTTACAGCAAACCTTTGTTGCTGCAGGAATACAAATCTTGTTGGCAAGTCCCGGAGTAAGATCAGATTCGTGAATAATAACAGGTACATGCCGTCTTTTTGCTGCAAGAACAACGGGAACAGATACAAATCCACCCTTAGAAAAGACAATGTCCGGTTTTAATTTATGAATAATATGGGAAGCTTCTAAATAACCCTTCATAACTTTAAATGGATCAGAAAAGTTCTTAGGGTCAAAGTAACGGCGGAGCTTACCGGAAGAGATTCCATGATAAGGAATTCCCATTTCCTCGATTAATCTTTTTTCGATACCGTTATAGGAGCCGATATACTGAATATCATATCCGGCTTCTTTTAAACTTGGAACCAGTGCCATATTTGGCGTAACATGACCGGCTGTTCCACCACCGGTTAAAACGATTCGTTTCATACTTTTAAAACCCTCCTGAGATAAATTAAAATCTAGAAGTCTATGCCTGCTGCTGTTTGTATGCAAGAAGAGCAAGGGCAAGCTGATCTGGACAGGATGTGCCTCTTCCACCACAGTCAATTCCCTTTAATGTGCTGATGATATCATCAATATTACGTCCTTTGCAAAGTGCGGCAACACCCTGAGTGTTTCCCATGCATCCGCCGATAAAACGGATTTCTTTCACAATATTGTTTTCTACATCAAACTGAATCTCACGAGAACAGGTTCCCTTTGTCTTGTAACTATACATATCGTGTTTCCTCCTGTATGTAAAAAATATTTTTCAAAAATTTAATGTCAGTATATCATCTTTTCATTTAAAAGAATAGAGAAAAAATGCCTAATTTGGGGTACTTGACGAAACGGAGAAAAGGCAATATGTAAAAAATGTGCTTTTTTTCTGTTTCCGTCTTTGACATCTTAAGTCAGGCGGTAATAATGGGGTAGTCAGCATTTAGATATCTCTGTCTTCCCTTTGGCAAATTCCTAATGACGTGGAGGGGCAAAATGTGTTATAATGAGTCTACTTGTTTTGATGGCAGTTAAAATTCAAGTCGAGCAGCCGCGAGACTTGGCGCGTGATTCTGGTCAGCGTAAATAAAACATTAAGTATTAGAATAGTATATGGAGGAAAATTTATGGTTTGTATTGGTGTAATCGGAGCAATGGAAGAAGAGGTTTCCTCTCTCATTAATCAGATGGAAGATGCCGAGTCTAAAACGATGGCAGGCATGACTTTTTATAAGGGAACGCTTTGGAATCAGGATACCGTAGTTGTTCAGAGTGGAATCGGTAAGGTAAATATGGCAATCTGTACACAGATTCTTGTGAATATTTATGGTGTGGATATGCTTATCAACACAGGCGTTGCAGGTGGTCTTTACAAAGATATTAATGTTGGCGATATCGTTATTTCAAGCGATGCACTTCAGCATGACTTTGATGTAACAGGTCTTGGATATAAAAAGAGTGTTATTCCAGGAATGGAAACATCTGTATTCACAGCAGATACGGAACTTGTGGAGATGGCGAAGGAAGCATGCGAGATCGTGAATCCGGAGATCCAGTGCTTTGTTGGAAGAGTAGTAACAGGAGATCAGTTTATCTCTGATAATGATACAAAGGCAGCACTTGTAAAGGATTATGATGGGTACTGTGCAGAGATGGAAGGTGCTTCCATGGCACAGGTTGCAACGCTGAATAAAGTTCCGTTTGTTATCATTCGTGCAATTTCCGATAAGGCAGATAACAGTGCACCGGTTGCTTACGAGACTTTTGAAGAACAGGCGATCGTTCACACAGTGAAGCTACTGGCAGCTATGTTTCTTAAGATGTCCAAATAAGTCAGTTTCATAAAGAAGTATTCGAATCCCTTCTCTTTTTGACAGAGAGGGGATTTTTTTTACGAACGAATCCCCCTTTTCAAATGGATTTTCATTTTGTATAATTGGGGCACAATCCAGACAGAGCAAAGTGATTTCACAAGGCAGAACGGGAATAGGTGAGTCATGGCAGACAAGATACCGATTCGCAGATTGTTTCGGCTGGGGCCCGGCAATGAAACGTCCGTACATAATTCTGACCGGAAAAAGAGTCTGCGCTGGACTGTATTATTTCTCATGTATTTGTAATTAAAATTATGAAAATGTTTGAAATATTTGGGAGGGAAGAAAATGTTTGATTTTATTCTTGGTAATACCGTTTTTACAAAAACAATCATGACCTGCTGTTTTATTGGAATATTAAGCTGGTCGGTGTTAACGATATCATACAGAAGCATGATACGTGCGACATCGAGGATAGGGCAGACGAAGAAAAAGTGGCTTGTTTCTCTGAAAAAGAAGTATGAAGATTATCATGAAATGGATATCAAAGTGAATAACGTGGAAACATTTGTGGACAAGTATTTTCGCAAAAAAAGAGTTTGTGGATTTCCTTGTGCTTTTTGGAGAACCTTATATCGCCTGGCAATAGCGGCATGCGCGATCACAGGGGCGGCAGGAGCGCTGGCTGTCTCACAGGGAGGAGGTGAACTTACCAGCGTAATTATTACTTACCTTACCGGGGTGATTGCTGCATTTAGTCTTATATTCCTTGATATTCTGCTCCGCGCAGATGCAAAAGAACACCGCATCATCATGAATATAAATGATTACCTGCAAAATGTTCTTGAGAACAGTATTGCAGGTCAGGAAGTCGATTTGGAAAACGGAACGACAAGAGAACAGCGTCGCCGTCTTCTTCGTTATGCCAGAGAAAATACCAAAAAGAAAGCAAAGGATGAGCCGGTATCTTTAGAAGAAAAGAAAGTGTTAGAAGATGTTTTGCAGGAGTTCTTTGCCTGAAATATTTTTAACCCTTTTTCAGATCAAATAAAGAGTGGAAGGTATATCCCTCTTGCTCTAAATTTGTAAGAACCGTATCTAAAGCTTCAGCGTTTGATTTTGATATATTATGTATCAATGGAATGGCACCGGGATGGATATATTTTTCAAAGTGGTTGATGACATAATCACTGCCCGGTTGATTATCTACATCATAATCAAGATATGCCATACTCCAAAAAACAGTGGTATAACCGACATCCTTTGTAATCTGAAGGGTACGTTCGCTATATTCTCCTTTTGGCGGCCGGAAAAAACGATCCATTTCGTATCCGGTCGCTTCTTTCATATAATTTGCATTATCTGTAATTTCTTCACGAACTTTTCTTGAATCTGTTTCAGGCATACAAACATGATGGGAAGTGTGATTTCCGACAACATGCCCTTCTTTTTTCATTCTCTTAACGAGTTCAGGCTGATCCTCAATATAATGCCGGCACAGGAAGAATGCCCCGGGTGCTTTATGCTTCTTTAACACATCAAGAATAGATGCGGTATAGCCGTTCTCATATCCACAGTCAAAAGTAAGAAAGACTGGCTTTTCAGCGCCCTTTAGATTTGTTTTTACATACCAGGCATCATAACGGGAAAGGTCTACTTCTTCCTGTGCAGAAGGGGTCATATGGTTTTCTTCTCGTTTAATCCACCATGCCATTTTTTTATTAGGAAGCGTATCAGGATTAATAGAAGAAACAGCTTTATTTGGCTGCGTGGAAGTACCTGCTTCCTTTTGGACAGATTCCATAGAGGAACGAGTGGAAGAAGACCGTTTCGAAGAAAAATTGTTTTGAGAATTTGGATTTTTATTATGGGCAAAAGGATGACAGCCACACATTATGAAACAGGGAAAAATATAAAGAAAAAGAAGAAATTTTTTCATAAAAAGCTCCCGAAAAGAAAATCTTTTTATAATATATTTCTTCAAAAAATAAATATGAATATTTAATTAGCTGATAAATATTTCAATTCCGATGGCGATCAAGATAATTCCACCGAGAATTTGCGCTTTGTTGGATAATTTTGTTCCAAATTTTTTTCCGATAATTAATCCACCAATGCAGATAAAAAAGGTAACGATAGCAATGATCAGGGAAGCAGCAAGAGCCATGATCCAGTTATATTCTGCGATAGTAAAACCAACAGACAACGCATCAATAGAAGTGGCAATTCCCTGAACAAACAGTGCCCCAGGGCTGACGGCGGACACTTCTTCTTTACAGTCGTTTTTTATACCTTCGATCAGCATTTTTCCGCCGATAAAAAGAAGAAGAATCAATGCAATCCATGGAATAAACTTTTCAAATACCTGAAAATATTCCGCGATCGTGTGTACGCAGAACCAGCCAATCAGTGGCATAAGTGCCTGAAATCCACCAAATACTCCGGCAATTGTGCATACACGCCCTTTGTTCATATGTGGCTCATTCAGACCGTTTGCCATGGAAACAGAAAAAGCATCCATTGCCAGACCAATCCCAAGAAAAATGTTCGTAGTAAAAAATAGTAAGCTCCAAGTCATTAGAAATCCCTCCTGTTTGTAATATGTACTCCACAAAAAATTCTGAGAGTACATTAATCATAATAACGCAAAAAAATGAGCATAGCGATAAGCTATGCTCAGGTAATTATCATAAAAATATAAAAAGACCCCTGTATAGCTTATCACAGTTATACATGAGTCTCGCAATTTAAAACAAGCCAGGTGGATTACACCAGTATGTTGACTTGTTACGTTCCAACGTATAAAAGAACGCTCGCTACTCCCTCACGGAATAATATCTGAGTGGAAGTATAGCATATGGGGGAGAAATTATCAATAACTTTTTCTCAATAAGGATAACAATATTTAGGAAATTATATTTGCTAGTATTTGTAAATCGAAATCATACTATAGGTTATGCATATAGAGAAAAAGCGTTAATAATCTTCTTCAATAACCTGAAAATCAAGGTAGTCAAAATCAATGTGTTCAATAAAGTTATCCTGATAAAAACGAGTCCTTGCATGGCTGATAAACTCCCGTTTATTTTTATCAAGCCACATTGGTTTTTCAAGGTCAAACTCATAACAGGCACGTTCTAAACAATCATATACTTTGGCAGTGCGGGACATGGACATATCATGGTTCTCCATAACTGTGTCTTTAAGCATATGATTTTTTTCAAAAAGTTTGCACCAGATTCTCATAAAAGCTCCTTTCTGGATATATAACATAGTAGAAATCAGTATTTCTGCCAGTGTAACGAATTTGAAAGCATTTGTCAATTTCTAAGCGGAACTGCAGCTAAAGCGAGAGAAGGTTGAATTAAGGGGGGAATATTCAAAAAATTCGTGAAAGTTGTTAATTTTGAAGGGTTACAAAGTGAAAATTGCAAAAAAATGCCGATATTAAAAAAACACTGTTAACAATTCGTCAAAGTGTGTTATAATTCGTAAGTATAACGCAGTAACGCGATAAACATTTATTTTAATTTTTAATAAATAGTACAAGGAGGATATGTTAAAAATGGGAAGAGTATATAATTTCTCAGCAGGTCCGGCCGTATTGCCGGAAGAGGTATTAAGAGAAGCAGCAGATGAAATGTTGGATTATAAAGGCTGTGGAATGTCTGTTATGGAGATGAGTCATCGTTCTAAAGTCTTCGATGATATTATCAAAGAAGCAGAGCAGGATTTAAGAGACCTCATGAACATTCCAGATAACTACAAAGTTTTATTCTTACAGGGCGGAGCTTCACAGCAGTTTTCAGCAATTCCTATGAATCTTATGAAGAACGGTGTTGCAGATTATATTGTTACAGGACAGTGGGCAAAAAAAGCATATCAGGAAGCAAGCCGTTATGGAAAAGCAGTAAAAATTGCATCTTCTGAAGATAAAACTTTCTCCTATATTCCAGACTGCTCCGATCTTCCAATTGATGAAGACGCAGATTACGTTTATATTTGTGAGAATAATACTATTTATGGAACAAAGTATAAAAAGTTACCAAACACAAAAGGTAAAACATTAGTTGCTGACGTATCCTCCTGTTTCTTATCCGAACCACACGATGTAGAAAAATATGGTGTAATCTACGGTGGAGTACAAAAGAATGTAGGTCCAGCCGGTGTTGTAATCGTAATTATCCGCGAAGACTTAATCCGCGATGACGTAATGGAAGGAACACCTACCATGCTCAAATACAAAACACAGGCAGACAAAGATTCTCTTTACAACACACCACCATGCTATGGTATCTATATTTGTGGTAAAGTATTCAAATGGCTGAAAAAACAGGGTGGACTTCAGGCAATGAAAGAATACAACGAAAAGAAAGCCAAAATCCTTTATGATTTCTTAGACGAGAGCGAAATGTTCAAAGGAACAGTAGTAAAAGAAGACCGTTCCCTCATGAATGTACCTTTCGTAACAGGTGATAAAGAATTAGATGCTAAATTTGTAGCAGAAGCAGAGGCAAACGGTTTTGTAAACCTCAAGGGACACAGAACAGTTGGCGGTATGCGTGCATCTATCTATAATGCAATGCCAATCGAAGGCGTAGAAAAATTAGTAGAATTCATGAAGAAGTTCGAAGCGGAAAATAAATAATAATTTAATTGGTTAAACAGACGTCGCTGAAGAGGAAGATATTGAGCTGAATTGTAGTCAGTCTTCTAAAGAAAAAAGAATTGTTATAAGTTAGATTTTGTTCCGTTGCGCTGAACATTCCATTCTGCCCAGAAAAACAGGAACTTGGGAAAAACGAGTCCCAAGTTCCTATGGTCAGAATTCCATAGCGCAAAGTCACAAAATGCAATACTTATAACAATTCTTTTTTTCTTTACTATAGTTTTTTTACAATTCAGCATAAAATTTTGTCTCAGCGGCTGACTGTTTTAATAACAAATTAGTCATTTATTTTGGAAAGAGAAGGGGATTGTCCAGAAGAGTATGATGAATCCCCATTCTTATCAACTGTGGATTTAGGATAACCAGAAAAAAGAACTACCACCCTATCCCAGATGCGGCTTGGGAGCGTGTTTAAGATGCGGATGAGCATTTTAAACACTGCGATTACAGAGCAGATGGGATAGGGTGGTAGTCCTTTTTTTGTCTATACAAAATCTACAACTTACTATGTTATTGTCATTAATATTCCGTTGCAAATATAGGTTGCTAGGCAATCTACAAGGTAGAGGCTGGTATAGGGAAGCAAGATTTCGCTTGAAGAAAATTCGTTAATGATCCCTGTGATAGAAATATTTCCGACAGGAGAAAGTGAGCGTGAAACCCCTTTTCCAGGGAAAAGAGGTTGGCAGGATAGAGAAACAAGGCCGATGTGGTTCCGGGAGCCTACAGCGGCATCAATGGCAAGTGTGCAGGCATTAGGGTGCGCTGTAGAGATTTCAGGGAGCTGCCTGGTCAGATTGCCGGCATGGAGAGGTTTTTCTAAAGTTCCATATAAAGGATGCGGGAAATTCTGCTGCATTAGTTTCGAACCAACAAGCGGACCAAGACAATCGCCGGTTATTTTATCTGTGCCGATGCAGAGAAGAACAAGGTCTTCATATTTTTTATTTAAATAAGCAATGTGTTTATTAAGTGCATTAGAAAAAAGTGCAGTAGAAGCGTTGTCAGGAGAAAAATACTGGCAGCGTTTTTCTTTTTTTATGTTGAACTTCATGTTAAAATCCTCTCTTTGTTATTTATGTACTCTCGGAGTCTTTCTTAGCACAAAAAGATTCCGAGAATACATATTTTTCTTATTTTATGATGTTAATGCTGTAAAATATCTGTAGCGCTAAAAGTTTCTTTCTATATTTAGAAGTAGACAAAGAGAAAGAACTTTAAACAACATTTTGCTGTGCTAAAGATGTGCTTCAAGTCCTACGTGTATTTGAATTGCAACTAAATAGAACATTTACTTGAAAAATGAAAGAAAAATGCGAAAGCATATGACAAAAACTGCCATAGACCAAAATAGGAAAATGCTATGATTGAGCCATCTTAAAAATGTAAAACAGGGAAGGTGGGAAATTCATGGCAGAGGAAAAGCGGAGCAATCAAAAGAAAACAGGAGAATTAACAAGAAGTCTGCCGAGAAATTACAGACAGATTGGAGAGCCGGGTGCAAAAAAAATATATATAGAAGATTATGTGTATACATATTTAAATAAATTGGCGCAGCCGGAAAATCTTTATGCAAGAGGCGCAGTTTTATTTGGAAAAATGTACAAGACATCAATTGGAAAATGTATCTTTATAAGTGGGGCGGCAGCTTGTCAGAATTTTGAATTGGATTTGGAAGAAACGATTTTTTCAGAAGAGAGCTGGGGAGAAATTTATCGTATTAGAGATTCTTTCTTCCCTGAAATGGAAATCTGCGGATGGTTTTTATCAAGAATGGGGTTTTCGGTAGATTTAAATGATAAAATTATTCGGATTCATATGGATAACTTTAGCGGAGAAAATAAGGTGCTGTATATGATTGATGCCCTTGAAAATGAAGATGCATTTTATCAGTTTGAAAACTATTCTTTAAAAAAACAAAGAGGATACTATATTTATTATGAGACAAATCAAGAAATGAAAAATTATATGCTTGCAGAAGGAGAGATGGGACATATACCGGAACAAAAGGAAAGGGGACGATATTCTGAAACAATAAAAAGGGATACAGCGGTCGTGAGAAATTATAAAAAAGCATTGAAAAAAAAGAAAAATCTGCGGCCCAAATCCGTATTTAGGAGCCCTGTTTATATAGGTTGTGGGTTTGCTGCTGCCTTAGTTTTTGTTTATGGTATTCATACTCTGGCACAGTTTCAAGGAGATGATAAGACGCAGACAGTTTTTGATCAGCAAAAGATAACGGATATGAAGGCGGATTCAGAAGAAGGAAAGACAGAATCAAATACACAAGCTGGTAGTAACGAAGATACGGCAGCAGTAAAAGAGGAAAAAACATTGCAAAGTTCCTCCGGGCAATCTTCAGAAGATACCGGTACGAGTAGTGATACGAATGCAAACAATGAAGAAAGGCAGACAGAAAGTTCCGAAGAAACGCAGGAAACATGGAATTCTATCGGGGGATATTATACAGTAAAACGCGGGGATACGTTAGCAGCAATTTCAAAGGAAATGTATCATTCCTATAATTATATAGAAAAAATTGCGGAAGCGAATGGGATAGAAAATGTTGATGAAATATACCCGGGTCAGATTTTGGAACTCCCTCAGATTGAAGATTAAAAAGGGGTATGTTATAATATCAAATATGCGATGACTCCCATATCTATAGGTGATGAGCAACAAATTACTAAAGAAAATTTTTGAATATGCAGATTATTTTTATAGAAAGAGAGAGCAATGGAGAAACAGGTATATAATTTTGAAGCGTTGACAAAAATACGAAAAAAAAGAGAAAAAAACCGCAGGATAAAAATGATTATGGCAGCGGTATGCATTGTGGCTGTTCTGATTGTTTTATATATTTTATCATCAAGTCGATGTGAATATTATGTATATAAAGACAAGACAGATACAGAAGATAATGTAGATGTATCCTATGAAACATTTGCAGATGGGTATTTAAAGTATAGTAGTAATGGAATTGAGTTTCAGAAAAAATTTGGACGTTCTGAGTGGAATGTAGCATTGTCTTATGTTCATCCTTTTTTTACAAAGTCAGATTCATATGCTGTACTTGGTGATAAAGGTGAAAATAGTCTTATTCTATTTAATAAAAATGGAAAAGTAAAAGAACTTACATTAAAATATCCTCTTATTCAGGCAACAGTATCTGATCAGGGAATCATAGAAGTGATTTTGGAGGGTACAAATAGTAATTATATACAGGTCTATGCAAAGAATGGAGAGTTGATAGCAGATATGCGTTCTTCTGTAGAGGAGACAGGCTATCCTGTAACAGCGGCTATTTCTCCAGATGGTACACAGCTTGCGGTAAGTTATTATTCTATTTCAGGAATGAATTCAAAAACATCTATTGTGTTTTATGATTTTAGCCGCCAGCTGCAATCAGATGATGTAACGTTAAAAGGTGGATTTGATTATGAAAGTGCGCTTATTCCTAAATTAAGTTTTGTAGATAAAAATACAGTAGCGGCATTTGGAAATTCTGCTACATATTTTTATAATATAGAAGATACACCAAAGGTAAAAAAAGAAATACAGTTTGCACAGGAAATCGAAAGTGTATTTGAAAATGATAAATATATTGGATATGTATTAGAGAATTCGGAAAACCCGGAAAAAGGAAAGTACAGTCTTCAGATTTATGATAAGAACGGTGCTAAAAAGCTAGAATGTAAGTTGAACATGAATTATGATTCTATTCAGATGTGGGGAAAGGAAATCATAGCAGTCCGCGAGAATGAATGTACTATATTAAATATAAAGGGAAATATTTTATTCCAGGGAGAATTAGAAGGAAATGGTATAGAATTAATTATGCCGGCAAAAGGCTGGAGGACATACCATGTGATTTTTAGGGATAAAATAGTAAAAATGAAGCTGAAGTTCTGGAAGAATAGTTAAAACGAAATGATGTATGTAGAGGGGGCTGTCGCGCTATTGTTCCAACTTTAGATTATTGAAAACAGAGAGACTCCATATATAAATCCACATTCGTTGAAGTACTTCGTCGGATTGTGTCCAGGTCAGTAAGATAAGAGGTTGTCTTCTTCCCTTGGATACAATCTCTCCTCGTTCTTCAAATAGTGCAGATTTATATATGGAGTCTCTCTGTGTTTTATTTTTATTTTATCTCGGAACAATAGCCCGACAGTCCCTGCGACAGCCCCTTTTATGTCAAATGTGAGATAGAAGAGAAGAAAGATTCCGAGAGTACATAAATGAAAGTTCTAAAAGAAAAAATAAAAAAGTGAAAAAACACTTGACGTAACACAAACTCTATGATAAGATAGCATACGTTGCACATGAGAACACATTGATTTGAAAGAAATCGGAAAGAAAATCTTCAGATAAATGAAAAAAGTTCTTGACAAGATAAAACATGTGTGATAAGATATAAAAGTTGCACGACATAAAAGAACAACTTCTTCTGAAAGAGATAGAAGAAGAAAGCAAGATGGCTTCAAAAAAGAAGTTGAAAAACTTGAAAAAAGTTCTTGACAAACAAAAGTCGATGTGATAAAATATAAAAGCTTTCGCATGAAAGCGAAACCTTGATAACTGAATAACAAAACAACCTTGAACGTTAATTCAAATTTCATTCGGGTTTTCCTGAGAGTGATGTCTGCAGGAAAGTCCATGGAACAGAACGAAAGTTCAAAACCTAAATAAACAG